>NZ_JBHTMX010000003.1:0-90709 GCF_042679725.1 Methylopila musalis | reverse complement strand
CCGGCCCGTCGCACGGCTGTCGTGACGCTGGCCGATAGGACGCCGGCGCGACGGGCCGCGGCCGGCCGGCGCGCACGCCGTTCCGCAGTCCCCGCCGTCCGAGACGCCCATGTCCTCCGCCATCTCTCCGCTCGCGCCCGCCTCCTATCCCGCGCTGCCGCCGCTCGCCGGCGTGCGTCTCGCCACCGCCGCCGCCGGCATCCGCTACAAGGGCCGGACCGACGTGCTGCTGATGGCCTTCGACGAGGGAACGACGGTCGCCGGCGTGTTCACCCGCTCGCTCTGCCCCTCCGCGCCGGTGGAGTGGTGCCGGGACCGGCTGGCGGGCGGCCGCATCCGCGCGCTGGTGGTGAACTCCGGCAACGCCAACGCCTTCACCGGCAAGAAGGGGCGCGCGGCCACCAAGCGCACCGCCGAGATCACCGCGCCGGCGCTTCACTGCTCCGAGGACGAGATCTTCCTCGCCTCCACCGGCGTGATCGGCGAGCCGCTGGAGGCCGAGCGCTTCGGCGACGTGATGGACCGGCTGGCGGCCGAGGCCGGCCCCGACGGCTGGGAGGCCGCCGCCCGCGCCATCATGACCACCGACACCTTCCCGAAGCTCGCCACCCGCACGGCCGAAATCGGCGGCGTGGCGGTCACGATCAACGGCGTCGCCAAGGGCGCCGGCATGATCGCGCCGGACATGGCGACCATGCTGTCCTTTGTGGCGACCGACGCCGCCATCGCGCCCGCCGCCCTGCAGGGGCTGCTCGCCGCGGCGGTGGATCGCACCTTCAACTGCGTCACCATCGACGGCGACACCTCCACCTCCGACACGCTGCTCGCCTTCGCCACCGCCCGGGCCGGCAACGCGCTCGTGACGGAGGCCGGCGACCCGGCGCTTTCGGGCTTCGCCGCCGCGCTCGAGGACCTGCTGTCGGAGCTGGCGCAGCTTGTCGCCCGCGATGGCGAGGGCGCGCGCAAGTTCGTCACCGTCGAGGTCGAGGGCGCGACCAGCGACGCCTCCGCCCGCAAGATCGCGCTCTCGATCGCTAACTCGCCGCTCGTCAAGACGGCGGTCGCGGGCGAGGACGCCAACTGGGGTCGGGTGGTGATGGCGGTGGGTAAGGCCGGCGAGCCCGCCGACCGCGACCGCCTGTCGATCCGCTTCGGCGACATCCGCGTCGCCCACGAGGGCGAGCGCGACCCGGCCTATGACGAGGCCGTGACCTCCGCCTATATGACGAACCAGAACGTCACGATCGGCGTCGATCTCGGCCTCGGCGAGGGCCGCGCGCGGGTGTGGACCTGCGACCTGACCGAGGGCTACATCGCGATCAACGCCGACTATCGCTCGTGATCCATGCGGTTCGCGCAACCCGCTCTTAAGATGTGACGTGCTGAGATGACGGCGGACGCTCAAACGAAGCTTGTTCTTGTCGTCGCCTGCGCCCTCATCGACGCCGACGGCCGCGTGCTCCTCGCGCAGCGGCCGGAAGGCAAGTCGCTGGCGGGCCTGTGGGAGTTTCCCGGCGGCAAGGTCGAGCCCGGCGAGCGGCCGGAACAGACCTTGATCCGCGAACTGGCTGAAGAGCTGGGCGTCGTGGTCGAGGAGCCGTGTCTTGCGCCGCTCACCTTCGCGAGCCACCGCTACGAGACCTTCCATCTGCTGATGCCGCTTTACGTGTGCCGGCGCTGGACGGGGATCGTGACGGGCCGGGAGGGACAGGCGACGCGCTGGGTCCGCCCCGCCGCGCTCCGCGACCATCCGATGCCGCCTGCCGACGAACCGCTCATCGCGCACCTCGTCGCTTTGCTCTGACCCCATCTCCGGCGCGAGGCCGACGTCGAGAGCGGGGCGCGGGCATGCGGGGAATGGCGATGTGGGGGACGGCGCGGCGACGGCTGGCGCAGTTCGCGCAGGATGACGGCGGCGCCACGGCGATCGAATACGCCCTGATCGCGGTCGGGATCGCGGTGGCGATCGCGCTCACGGTCTACGAGCTCGGGGACGTGGTGCTCGCGAAGTACTACGACCGTCTCGCCAACGAGCTGCCCAAATAGCTCGGGCGCTCAGGCGGCGGGCGGCGCCGGTTGCGTCGGCGCGGCCGCCGTGGACAATGGCGGCCATGTCAGACACCCCCATCCGCCTCACCTCGATGGCCCATGGCGGCGGCTGCGGCTGCAAGCTCGCACCGGCCGTCCTGCAGGACATCCTGAAAAAGATGCCGGTTCCGGTCCCGGCCGCCGACCTGCTGGTCGGCGCGGAGACCTCGGACGACGCCGCCGTCTACCGGCTGAACGACCAGCAGGCGATCGTCGCCACCACGGACTTCTTCACGCCGGTGGTGGACGACCCGCGCGACTTCGGCCGCATCGCCGCCGCCAACGCCCTGTCCGACGTCTACGCCATGGGCGGCCGGCCGCTGTTCGCGCTGGCGCTGGTGGGCATGCCGGTCGCCACCCTGCCGGTGGAGGCGATCCAGGACATCCTGGCGGGCGGCGCCTCCATCTGCGCCGAGGCAGGGGTTCCGGTGGTGGGCGGCCACTCCATCGACACGCCGGAGCCGATCTACGGCCTCGTCGCCATCGGGCTGGTCCATCCCGACCGGGCGCTCCGCAACGCGTCCGCCCACAGCGGCGACCGGCTGATCCTGACCAAGGGCCTCGGCGTCGGCATATTCTCCGCCGCGCTGAAGAAGGGCGAGCTCAGGCCTAACGCCTACGCCGCCATGATCGCCTCCACCACGCGGCTGAACGCGGTCGGCGCGGAGCTTGCGGGGCTGGACGGCGTGCGCGCCATGACGGACGTCACCGGCTTCGGCCTGCTCGGGCACCTGCTGGAGATGTGCCGGGGCGCGGGGCTCGCAGCCGACATCGCGTTCGACCGCGCCCCGATCCTGCCGCACGCAGCGGAGCTGGCGCAGGCGGGCTTCTCCACCGGCGCCGCCACCCGCAACTGGGCCAGCTACGGCGCGGCGGTGACGCTGCCCGCGGACATCGCTCCGTGGCGCAAGGCGCTGCTGTGCGATCCCCAGACCAGCGGCGGGCTGCTGATCGCGGTCGATCCGTCCGCCGAGGCCGAGGTTCTGGAACGCTGCCGCGCGGCCGGCTTCGCGCAGGCCGCGGTCATCGGCGAGCTGCGCGACGGCGCGCCGGGCGTGCGGGTGGTTTGACGTCGATCTCCTGTTAGAAACCGTCTGGACGGTTTGTTTCGGCCTTGCTATCACCTGACCCCGAACGAGGCGGGGATCGGGGTCATGGCCATGTGGGGACAGCGCGGCGCGCGGGGCGGACGGCGGATCGGCCCCTTGGCGGCGGTTGCGGCGCTCGCCGTGGCGCTGCTCGGCTGCGACGAGAAAAAGCCGGACGCCGCCCCCGAAACGCCGCCGGTGTCGGTCGGGGTCGTCACCGTCGCGCCCGAAACCTTGCCGATCGCCAACGACCTGCCCGGCCGCATCGCGCCCACGCGCCTCGCGGAGGTGCGGCCGCGGGTGTCGGGCATCGTGGTGGCGCGGGTGTTCGAGCAGGGCGGCCACGTGCGTGAGGGCGACGTGCTCTACCGCATCGATCCGGCGCCGTTCCAGGTGCGGGTGGACGGCGCCCGCGCCGCGCTCGCCCGCGCCGAGGCCGCCCGCGCGCTCGCCCGCGAGCAGGCCGACCGCCAGACGCAGCTTCGGGAGCGTCGCATCACCAGCGACCAGCTCTACGATTCCGCCGTGGCCGAACTCGCCCAGACGGACGCGGACGTGGCCGCCGCCCGGGCGGGGCTCGCCGCCGCCGAGCTCGACCTGCAATACGCCGAGGTGCGCGCGCCGATCGGCGGCCGCATCGGCCGGGCGCTGATCACCGAGGGCGCGCTGGTCAGCGCCGCCGACAGCCTCGCCACCATCCAGCAGCTCGATCCGATCTACGCCGACTTCACCCAGTCCGCGAACCAGCTTCTGGCGCTGCGCCGCGCCGCGCAGGCGGGGGCGCGCGCGGAAGGGCGCTCCGCCGACCGGGCGCTGGTGCGCCTGCTCTTCGACGACGGCTCGGCCTACGCCCACGAGGGGCGCTTCCTGTTCTCGGAGGCGGCGGTGGACGCCACCACCGGCCAGATCACGCTGCGCGGCGAGTTCCCGAACCCGGACGGCGATCTGCTGCCCGGGCTCTATGTGCGGGTGGAGATCGTGCAGGGCGAGCAGGCCAACGCCCTCGCCGTGCCGGAGCGCGCCATCCAGCGCGATCCCGGCGGCGCATCCCAGCTCTATGTGGTCGGGCCCGACAACAAGGCGGAGCTGCGCACCGTGCGCGCCGGGCGCCTCGTTCGGGGCCGCTGGGTGATCGATCAGGGCCTGAAGCCCGGCGACCGGGTGGTGGTGGAGGGGTTTCAGGCGCTGGCGCCCGGCGCCGCCGTGGACCCGCAGCCGTTCCGCCCAGACGCGCCCGCCGCCGCGGCGGCGCGCTGAGGAGCGGCGGAGATGTCATCCTTTTTCATCGGACGGCCGATCTTCGCTTGGGTGGTCGCGATCTTCATCATGATCGCGGGCGCGCTGGCGCTGCCGTTCCTGCCGGTGTCGCAGTATCCGAACATCGCGCCGCCCCAGATCGCCATCTCCACCAGCTATCCCGGCGCCTCGGCGGAAGAGATCTACCAGGGCGTCACCCGGCTGATCGAGGACGAGCTGAACGGCGTGCCGGGGCTGATGTACTTCGAGTCCACCTCGGACGCCGCCGGCCTGATCTCCATCACCGCCACCTTCCAGCCGGGCACGGAGGTGGGGCAGGCGGGCGTCGACGTGCAGAACCGGCTGCGCCGGGTGGAGGCGCGGCTGCCGCGCCCGGTGGTGCAGCAGGGCATTCTGGTTGAGGAGGCGTCGAGCGCCTTCCTGCTGGTGGTCTCGCTCACCTCCACCGACGGCGCGGTCGACGACGTCGGCCTGGGCGATTACCTCACCCGCAACGTGCTGAGCGAGATCCGCCGCATCCCCGGCGTGGGCAAGGCGCAGCTGTTCGCGACCCAGCGCGCCATGCGCGTCTGGATCGACCCCGACCGGATGGTGGGCCTCGGCCTCACCACCGAGGACATCACCGCCGCCATCGCCTCCCAGAACGCGCAGGTGGCCGCCGGCCGCGTCGGCGCCCAGCCGAACCCCGTCAGCCAGGAGGTCTCGGCCCCGGTGCTGGTGAAGGGCCAGCTCAGCTCGCCGGAGGAGTTCGCCGCCATCGTGCTGCGCGCCAATCCGGACGGCTCCACCGTGCGCCTGCGCGACGTGGCGCGGGTCGAGATCGGCGGCGAGGACTACAATTTCGCAAGCCGCCTCGACGGCCGGCCCTCCGCCGCCATCGGCGTGCAGCTCTCCGCCACCGCCAACGCGCTCGCGACCTCCAAGGCGGTCGCGGCCAAGATGGACGAGCTCGCCGGCTTCTTCCCCGCCGGGCTGAAGCACGAGATCCCGTACGACACCGCGCCCTTCGTCGAGGCGTCGATCGAGAAGGTGCTGCACACGCTGCTGGAGGCGGTCGCGCTCGTCTTCGTGGTGATGTTCGTGTTCCTGCAGAACATCCGCTACACGCTGATCCCGACGCTGGTGGTGCCGGTGGCGCTGCTCGGAACCTGCGCGGTGCTGCTGACGGCCGGCTTCTCCATCAACGTGCTCACCATGTTCGCCATGGTGCTCGCCATCGGCATTCTGGTCGACGACGCCATCGTGGTGGTGGAGAACGTCGAGCGCATCATGGCGCAGGAGGGGCTTCCGCCGAAGGAGGCCACACGCAAGGCCATGGGCCAGATCAGCGGCGCCATCGTCGGCATCACGCTGGTGTTGACCGCCGTGTTCGTGCCCATGGCGTTCTTCCCCGGCGCGGTCGGCGTGATCTACCGCCAGTTCAGCCTGACCATGGTGGCCTCCATCCTGTTCTCGGGCTTCCTCGCGCTGTCGCTGACGCCCGCGCTCTGCGCCACCTTCCTGAAGCCGATCCCGAAGGGCCACCACGACAAGCGCGGCCTGTTCGGCTGGTTCAACCGCCGCTTCGACGCGGCCTCCCGCGGCTACCGCGGCGCGGTGCGCGTCGCCGTGGGGCGGATCGGCCGGGTGATGGTCGTCTATCTCGCGCTGCTGGCCGGGCTCGGCTGGAGCTTCGCCCAGTTGCCGTCGGCCTTCCTGCCGGCGGAGGATCAGGGCTATCTCATCGTCGACATGCAGGCCCCCTCGGAGGCGAGCGGCACCCGCACGCTGGAGGTGGTGAAGCAGGTGGAGGCTGTGTTCGCCAAGGAGAAGGCGGTCGCCGGCGTGTTCGCCATCTCGGGCTTCTCCTTCTCCGGCAACGGGCAGAACGCGGCGCTCGCCTTCGTCACCCTCAAGGACTGGAGCGAGCGCGGCGCGGACGACGGCGCCGAGGCGATCGCCGCCCGCGCCAATGGCGAGCTGTTCCAGATCCGCGACGCGCAGGTGTTCGCGCTGTCGCCGCCGCCGGTCGAAGGGCTCGGCAACTCGACGGGCTTCACCTTCCGCCTGCAAGATCGCGGCGCCCGCGGCCACGCGGCGCTGGCGGAGGCGGCCGGCCGGCTCATGGCCGCCGGCGCGAAAAGCCCCGTCCTCGCCGGCCTGCGCATCGAGGGCCTCGCCAACGCGACGCAGCTCCATGTGGTGATCGACCGCGAGAAGGCGAACACCTTCGGCGTCAGCTTCGCCGACATCAACGCCACGCTGTCGGCGAGCCTCGGCTCGTCCTATGTCAACGACTTCCCCAACGCCGGCCGCATGCAGCGCGTGACCGTGCAGGCGGACGCTGACCGGCGCATGCAGGGCGACGACCTGCTCAACCTCAACGTGCGCAACGCCGGCGGCGGCATGGTTCCGCTCTCCGCCTTCGCCCGGGTGGAGTGGGCCAAGGGCCCGGCGCAGATCGTGGGCTTCAACGGCTATCCCGCGATCCGCATCGCCGGCGACGCCGCGCCGGGGCACTCCTCCGGCGAGGCGATCGCGGAGATGGAGCGGCTCGCCCGCGCGTTGCCGCCGGGCTTCGGCTTCGAGTGGAGCGGGCAGTCGCTGCAGGAGATCCAGTCCGGCAGCCTGGCGCCCATCCTGCTCGGCCTCAGCGTGCTGTTCGTGTTCCTGCTGCTGGCGGCGCTCTACGAAAGCTGGTCGATCCCGCTCGCGGTCATGCTGGCGGCGCCGCTCGGCGTGATCGGCTCGGTGCTGGCGGTGACGCTGCGCGACATGCCGAACGACATCTACTTCAAGGTCGGCCTGATCGCGATCATCGGCCTCGCCGCCAAGAACGCCATCCTGATCGTGGAGTTCGCCAAAGACCTCCGCGCCGAGGGCAGGCCGCGGCGCGAGGCGGCGATCGAGGCCGCCTTCCTGCGCTTCCGGCCGATCGTGATGACCTCGCTCGCCTTCATGCTGGGCGTGACCCCGCTCGCCATCGCCAGCGGCGCCAGCGCCGGCAGCCAGAACGCCATCGGCACCGGCGTGCTGGGCGGCATGTTCACCGCCACCGTGCTCGCGGTGCTGTTCGTGCCGGTGTTCTACGTTACGGTGCTTGGCCTGTTCTCCGGGCGGGAGAAACCGCCCGCCGCCGCGCCCGGGGAGCCGAAACCGTGAGCGACGCCCATCGCCGCCGCAAGCTGCCCGCGGAGGTGCGGGCGCAGGTGCTGGACGTGGCGGCGGCGCTCTGCGTGGAGCGCGGCCTGTCCGCCATGACGCTCGAGGCCGTGGCGCGCCGGGCGGGGGTGAGCAAGGGCGGGCTGCTGCATCATTTCCCGAGCAAGCAGGCGCTGCTGGAGGGCCTGAGCGACGAGCTGCTGGCGGATTTCGACCGCCGCATCGACGCCTTCGCGGCGGAGGACCCTGAGCCGCGCGGCCGGTTCGCCCGCGCCTATCTGCTGGCGAGCGTGGCGTTCGAGGGCGAGCCCTGCGGCTGGAACGGGCTCGCGGCCCTGATGATGGGCGACGCGTCGCTCCGCGTCCGCTGGACCGACTGGATGGAGGCGCGGCTCGCCCGGCCCGACGCCGCGGAGGCGACCGCCGAACTCGCCATCGTCCGCTTCGCGGCCGACGGCCTCTGGCTCTCCGACCTGATGGGCGCCTCCGCCGCCCTCCGCCCCCGCCGCGCCGCCCTGATCGACGCCCTGCTCGCCCTCACCCGCGTGGAAGGCGCGGGCCAGGACGCGGGCTCATAAGGCGTTGATCCAGCGCTGCGTCGCGGCGAGCTTTGGGGCTGCTCATACGCCGCGGTCTTGCACGCAGGCGCGAACGCTCTCGGTGTCCCTCGGGGTCAAGCCCGCGGGCCGACAACGGCCTGTCGGCGATGACCGCAGCCCCCGGCGGAACGTCCGCCAGCAGCGTCGCGGCGACCGGCGCGTCGTCGGCCTTTCCGGAACCGCCACAGGATCCCGTTGATCACCCGCCGGTTGTCGACCCGCGCGACCCCCCGGGAGGTCCGAGGCGGCGGCGGCTTGATGATCCGCCACTCCTCGTCCGACAGTTCGTGTCGTCGCATGTCCATCTCTTTCGAAAGAGACGGACTGAGCGCCCGCTCGAAAACGGAGCCTGCAGATGGGGACGTGACCCAAGCCTGCTCGCTCCACGCGGGGCCGTGACGCCTTGCGCGACAGGAGGGGGGCTCGTTAAGTTTTACGATCAGCTAACAGCCAAAATGATAGCGTGCCGCCGCAATGTCGCGCCAGCGAGCGGTGGGGGCAGGAGCTCAGTATGCCGAAGACAAGACGAACGACGAAGACCCCCATCGCCGAGCCGGCTCCCGCGTCGCCGGCGCCGGAACCGACTTCAAGTCAGAGGAACTGGAGCAGCGCCACCCGAGATGAGCTGGTGCTTGAGGGCAAGCGACTGCTCAAGCAGCGCAATCTCGTTCGGCAACAGCGCGATCAGCTGACGGAGGAGCTGGGCGCCCTGAAGCGGCGCATCGACGAGCTGGAGGCGCGGAACGTCACGCTCGCGGCCGCCAAGGCGGAGGCGTCGACGAAGCTCAGCGCCGCGGCCCGCAGCAAGGTCTCGGACAGCCTGGCGACGGTGCAATCGGCGATCGCGGCGTTGTACGCGGATCTGGGGGTCCCGGAGCCTGCGCCGCAGGCGGAGGCCAGCCCGGTGGAGTCCGCGATGAAGCTGTTCGGCTTCGCCAACTTCTTCAAGGGCGAGACGACGCGCCGCGCGAAGGCCGGCCAGGTTCAGGACAAGTACGCGGCCGGCAAGAACCTGACCATTCTCGAGCAGGAAATTCTCGCGCAGCGCCACGCCCCGCTGTTTCACCGGCGCAAGGTCGACCGCGTGACGCCTCCGCCGTCGGTCGCTTTCGTGACGGTAGCGAACGACAAGTTTCTGCCCGGCCTCATCGGCCTGCTGCTTTCGCTCAAAAGCACCTATCCCGACATTCAGTCGCCCGTTCATGTGTTCCATGACGGAACGCTGACTGAATTCACCCAGACTTGGCTGTCCTCCATCTACCCGGCGATTCACTTCGATACGCCGGATATGGACTGGCTGGTGCTCGAAACCCAGAGCAGCGACAATCACAAGCGTATCGGCAAGCTCGGCTACATGAACTTCGTGGGCCTCACGCTCGACCAGTACGAGCGCGTGATCCTTCTCGACTCCGATGTTCTTGTCATTGACGATATCAGCGCGCTTTGGGAAGGCGACGCCCAGGATTTCCGGGCCTGCTACGACTGCGGCGACCGCGAGTATGTCGCCATGTCCGCCTACACGGGCGCCTTCATCATAAACAGCGGCGTCATTTCCATCCCCCGAAGCCATCTCGGAGCGGAGGCGTTCTCCCAAGCTCAGGACATCGTGCGGTCGTCTCTCGCGCCGATTGACGATCTGATTGATCGCTTCGCCGACCAGAAGTCGTGGAACATATACCTGCGTGACAAATCAGTTCGGATACTTGAGACGAATTACAACACCAACATCAAGTATGCGATCCGATATCTCGAAGGCAACACGCAGTCCATATCGATCATCCACTTCGCCGGCCCGAAGCCGTGGAACAACAAGGACTACCTGCACGAATCCCTCGTGACGCCGGTGACGTCGCGGGCGCTGTCCTATCCGAAAATCTGGACCGATCTGTTTCGGAAGCTCTACTACGAACACCGCCTCGAAGCCTTTACGTCGGACGCGCGCCGCAACCGGTCGCAGCCTGTCAGGCAGACCATGGAGGGCGGCGTGAAGACCTGCGTCCTCATTGGAAACGGCCCGTCGATCGCCGACACGCCGCTTGAGCTTGTGAGCCATCTGGAGCGGTTTTGCTTCAACTGGTTCCTGCTGCACAAGGATTTCGAGGACATCGCGCCGGACCACCTGGTGTTGGCGTCGCACATGTTCTTCGGCGGATGGAACGTGCAGCAGCCGGCTTTTCCGGAAGGCTATCTTGAGCGTCTGCGCTCATCGCGCCATCGCCCCGTGCTCTGGACCTCGTATTATTATAAGCCGCTCTTCGACAGCCTTGGTCTGTCGGACCAGTTCGAGGTCAATTACCTTCTCTTCGAGAAGCCCTTCAAGCGCTTCATGGACAATCTCGGAAACACGACCGCGGACGCGAGAGGGTTTCTCGACGATGGCCGCACGGGCGTGCTCAGCTTCGCGTGTCCGATCGCACGGTCGCTGGGCTTCGACCGCGTGGTCCTTGTCGGATGCGACAGCAATTACAACAACACCGCGCAAGGCACGAATTACTTCTACGATGAGAAGCTTCACACCTCTCTCTCGACGCGTGGAGCGTCCCTGACGTCGACGTGGCAAGCGGACGGCGCGGGACATTTCGCCTATGAGGTGATGCGCGCGTCCCTCGCCCGCGACGGCGTTGAACTCGTGGACGCGACGATCGGGGGAGCGCTTCACCTTCCCAAAATGACCCTCCACAGCGTGGTGCAGGACGCCGCGGGCCGCTCGAGCGCGATGGTCGAGGACACATCGCTTTGACGTCTGGCGCCGTGGCGGCGAGGCTGTCCCGACGCGGGGTCCTCGCCGCCGGCGTCGCCTCAGCGATGTGGGCGGCGCGGGTCTCCGCGGCGCCCGCGGCGGTCGACGTCACGGACTTCGGCGCGGACGCGAGCGGAGGCGAAGATGCGTCGACCGCTTTCGAGCGCGCCCTTCACGCCGCCATGCGCTCAGGCGCGCCGTTGAGGCTGCCGGAGGGGACGTTTCGCCTGGACCGCTCCCCACGGCCTCCCACGGGGGAGACCGACTGGAGCGGGCAGGCCGTCTCGATCGAGGGCGCCGGCGCGGCGCGGACCATCCTCGCCGCCGGCGGACTGCTGGGGCCGTCCGGCGTGTCGACGCCGATCCTCCGGCTTGACGGCGCGGGGTCCGTTCGTCTGTCGGGGCTCACGTTCGATGGCGGCTTCGACGCCGCCCCGCCGCGGCTGGCCAGGCCGGACGGCGAGAGGGCCAGCCTGCTGGAGATCCACCACGCGGAGTCCGTGCTGCTGCGAGACGTCGCCACCCGGCGGAGCGCGCACGGCCGCCTTCCGTTCCGCGGCGATCTCGCCGAGCTGGGCCGCAGCGGGCCGGCCTCACTGGTCGCCTGCGGCTACGTCCGGATCGAGAGCGGAGCGATCGCGTTCCCGTCCTTCGGCGACGGCTGGTGGCTGATCGATTGCGAAACCGTAGACGTCCGGGGCCTCAGCTATGACGGCCCCGAGGAACTTGTGCCGGGCGCCGTTTCGACGCCGCTCAACGTCGTGGGTCCGAAAACCGGGGCGATCGTCTTGCGCGACTGTCGCTTCGCCCGGGCGCGCGGCTCCGCCGTGAACCTCGGTGGGCGGGGCCCGGTCCATGTGAGCGGCTGCGAGTTCCGGGGCCTGATCGGCGAAAGCAATATGGTCGAGGGCGACCCCTCGCGCCGGCCGGGGCCTCGCGCCTTCGGCAAGGGCGTTGATCTCGGCTCCGAGCATCAGGAGGACCTGTTCCCCGATCATCCCCCGCTCGACGACGTGCTGATCGAGCGCTGCTCCTTCCTGGACCTGTTCAGCTACTCGCTGCGGCTGGTCAAGCGGGCCTCGACGCCGGCGTCCAACGTCCGGATCCGGGAGAACCGTTTCGACAACGGCTTCCGCGGCGTGGAGCTGATAAACGTGCGGCGGGCGGTGATCGAACGGAACCGTTTCTCGCGGATCATCAAGTACACGCCGTCGAGCGCGGCCATGGGCCGTCCCCTGCTCATAAGATCCTGCTCCGACATCGAGGTGCGAGAGAACGAGTTCGACGGCGAAGCCGAAGCGCGGTTCCGCACCCTCCAGGACGGGGACGACGCTCCGCGCCAGAGCGATGTCGGGATCGACCTGTCGAACTCGCGCGATGTGTCGATCGGGAGCAACACGTTCTACGGCTTCGCGCGCGCCCAGGTGCTCGTCCACAACCGGCGGGGCGACACGCCGGACATGACGCGGGTCCGCGTGTCCGGCAATCGGTTCGCGCGCCCCCGGAACGCGGATCGATCCTGGCGCGCGGTCGCCGTCCGAGGCTCCCAGGACGGCGTGACCGTGGACGGAAACGTGGAGGAATCCACCCCGCGCGACAGGCGTTGAACGTCGGACGGGTTGACGTTCCGGAAGTTCAGTTTGTTGATTTTCGAGAACGGTGACCGGTTTTCATCGCCTTCAAAATCCAGTCGAACCTCCGATACGGCGCAGCCCGCAAGGGTGGAAAGGATGAGCCGCTACAATCCTCTGCGCGCGCCGACATGGATGACGCCGCCCGGCCGAAAAGACCCTAGACCTTCCGGCGTTCGGCCTGAAACGACAGGCCGAACCGCATGGGCGAGCGCGAGCTTGTGATCGATGGTCCCGATCACCCGCGGGGCCTTCCGTCGGCCTACATATCCTCAACTTCAATATCGCTTTGGGATATCGCGACGATCTCCGAGCCCTCGCGGAGGCGGTCCAGGAGCGACCGGGCGCGCTGCAACCTCGGCCGCACATCGATGGCCTTGAGATACATCGCCTCGGCCTGCTCGCGCTCGCCCTTTGCAGCATAAACCAGGCCCAGGCCGCAGAATGCGGCATAATGTTTCGAGCGAAGTTTCAAGCATTTCTCGAACGCGATCTTCGCGTCATCATAACGTTTGACTTTCAGGAGCAAGCTGGCTGCTTCGGTCGCCAACGTGATCGATTTCGGAGCCAAAGACGACGCCAGCTCCGCAGCGGCGACGGCGTCCGGCAGGTTCCCCGTTTTTGCGTAAGCGACCGAAAGAACGTTTAAAGGAACCGCCCAGTTCGGCCTGATGTCGCTCAGCCGCTCCGCGAAAATAGCCACCTTCTTGAAGTTCACATTAAAATACATTGCGTCGACGATCTTATCGACAAGCTTCTCCACATCCGGATCTTCAACCCCTTTATCCAAGGGCAGGGAAATGTCGACAGGAGCGCCTACGCACAGAGCTTTGACCGTGGAGGCGAAGTCACCACTCGCAACGGCGGCTGCGGCGGCGAGATGGTCTTGTCCTGCGACCGGGTAGCGGCCATCCCCATCAAGACGGCGCGCGCGCTTCGCGTTCCAGATGTCCACAATGTCATCGGATCCATAGAGGATGTGAACCTGTGGACGATGGCGCTGCTTTTTCCAGAGAAGCGGCTGCAGGTCGAAGAACTCCTCGGCGTCATACGACACCGATGGCGTGTGCGGCAAACGTATATCCAAGACCGTCTGCGGCGAGCATGCAAAAACGGCGTCGGCCCGGATAAGGGATCCAAACAAAAGAGCGGCATATCCGCCCATCGAAGACCCCACACAAACGACCCTCTTGGCGGAAAGGTGATTTTTTATCTCTTTGATTCGATCCGCCAGCGCATGGACAGAGCCAATTTGCTCGTTAATTCCTTTTTGATACCATTGGTCGAAGGGGTCTCTTAAAAATATCTTCGATGCATCGTTTCCATCAAAAGACTTGTAAAAGGAAAACCCATTCGAATTAACAGAGCTGAATACGATTATCAGTTCACTGGAGCCATGATCCTGAATCTCAAGGGCATTTAAAATTTCAAGGTCTGAAAGCTTACTCATATCATTCCAACCGCTGATGGCGTTACACGACATGACGCGCGATATGCCGACCCACGCAGACAGGCGCTCACTGTTTGTCCTCGTGGTATCATTCTTGAGCCAAAATGTGAAAAGCGCCACCTACGACAGTACGCGCGAGCCCGTATGACCAAAATCATCACCGACGGTTCGGGCGTCGTGGCTGAGCTCTCGAGTGTAGGATTGAAGTGCGCCAACGCCCCCAAGCCGCCGAAACGAATGATGCTGGAAGCTCCCGTGCACCTGAACAATTTGTCAGCCAGGCACACTATTTCCATAGGCACGTATAGTTATTTCGGAGCCGAGTGTGACGTTCGCTCGGCGAGCATAGGGCGATCTTGTTCTGTAGGAAAACGCGTATCCATCGCTCAGTCGGAACATCCGACCGATCACATGACAACCTATCCAATTTCGTTTAACGCCAATTTATATTTTTTATCTGACCCTTATTTTTCCAGCGTCGCCATTAATCGTCGACCGTCTTCTTCTGAAACAGCAACTGTAGGTCATGACGTCTGGATAGGGGAAGGAGCATTTATACGATCTGGAGTCGAAATTGGACATGGCGCAATCATCGCCGCTCATGCGGTCGTGGTGAAAGACGTCCCGCCTTACTCCATAGTGGCTGGGTGCCCGGCGCGCATAATTCGCCTCAGATTTAGCCAGGACATAGTTTCTCACCTCTTGGCTATCGAGTGGTGGAACTACGATGTATCTCTTTTGTCGTCCGTAATGGACAGGCCATCCGAATTTGTAAGAAAATTCAAATCGTCCGATATGAAGATCTTGAACGTTCGCACGTATGATGTTCGAAGGATTGAGAAAGGAGCTTTCTCCATATCTGCCGTGGGTTAGCCGCCTGAAACAGTTTGCTGTGTCGGCTCGTGCCGCGGCTCGGCTCTGTTCGCCGTGCTGCACGCCGCAGAGCCGGAGATGTGTGCGGGTCGGCGCGCCGTCTCAACGCTCCCCAACGCCGCGCCGGCGCGGGATCACCCCGACGGCGCCTCCCATGCCGGACGGACGCACGCGGTCGGCTTTCCACGGCGGTGGCTGGCGGGCGACCGCTGATGGAGCTCCGTCGCCCCGATCGACGCCAGCATCATGACCGTCAGGAGCGCGGGCTCCTGCCGCGACCAGCCGCGCACGCGCCAGACGAGCGCCATCTTGGACGCAGCCGCCGCCAGCAGCGCCATCGTGCGCGCAGAGGTCTACGCCCCGAGGGCGCCTCCGGCGCTATCTTCGCGCGGCGTCAGAGTCCTGTTCTGGAGCCTGCTTCTCCAAACGAGACGTCGGCTTCGCGCGGCGCGCCGCCCGCCATGAAAGACGTGGAACAGGACTCGATGCTGCTGGCTTTCGGGCGGACGGGCGGCGACGTCGCCCAGGCCGCCGGCCTGCCCGACATACGCCGATCAACGGTTCAACGCCCAAGACGAGACCTCCGGATCGGAGAGTGATGACGACGTGGCCATCCGGCCTCCTCTTCGGGCCCGCTCGCCACATCGCCCGCTCCTGCGCCCCGATCCTTGGCGAGATCGCAGGTCCAACCGTTCCAGGGCGCGCGCTTGTCGCATTCCGGCAACATTGTCCGGAAAATTCGTTGCGCAGAAACAGGCGCGTCTGGAGGATCGACGCCGCTGTGACGAGGCGGGGTCTGTTGAACTCCGTCGGCGCGCTTGACCATAGATGGCGGAAAACTCACGCCTCGAAAGAAGGCCCGCCGGTAAGGCTGGAACTCGTCTAAATTATTGGAGTTGATGAACATTTCCTATTTTGATACCGGCGATGTCTGGCACGTTTCGTCTCCGGCGAAAACGTATTCTGGGCATCGCGCACCGTTCAATGACCATCGACACGTCTCATATCGCTTCGCTTTACGCGGCCGAGCAGGGTCGTCTGAAACGGATGCTGATGCGGCGCGGCATGTCGGCCCAGAGCGCGGCGGACGCCGTGCAGGACGCGTTCATCAAGCTGCTGCGCAGCCCCACGGCGGATGTCCGGGACCTTCGCGGATACCTCCGGCGTACGACGGAGACAGCCGCCGTCGATCTGTATCGAGATGAGCGGCGGGTCGCGCGGATCGTGGATCCGGCGGCGGTGCTCGACGAAGCCGTGGCCGATCCGACGCCGTTGGCGGATTCCGCCCTCATCGCCGGGCAGGAGCTCGCCGATCTCGCCGCAGCGCTAAACGATCTGCCGCCGCGCACCCGCGAGGTTCTCGTGCTCCACAAGTTCGAGGGCCTGAGCTATCAGGAGATCGCCGAGCGGCTCGGCATAGCGCGCAACACCGTGATGGTTCACATGGTGAAGGCGCTTGGACGCCTGAAGGCGAGCATGCGCGAGAATAATTCGCGCTCCGACTAATTCGTTCTGGCTCCCCGGCCGTCCTAGTAGATAGGCGATCGTCGTCGAATCATGATGACGGTCCACGGGATCACCATGAGGCGTGGCCAAGCTGAAAACCGACCGACACCACGCCGCACGGCGCAGCCGGGGTTCATGATGGGAGCTCGCGACAAACAGTCGATCGACCAGGAGGCCATCCAGTGGTTCGTGATGCTGCGCGACGAGGATGCGACCGAGGAGGACCATCGGCGGTTTGACGCGTGGCTGGGGTCCGAGGCCTCGCACCTCGAAGCCTGGCGTGAGGTCGAGCGCATGTGGAGCGACCTCGATCTCGTCGCGGAGATCCAACGGACGCCCGCTGCGCCGGCCCCCCTGGAGCCCGAGCGCGCGTCGAACGTCGTTGAGCTGCAGCCGCGGCGCGGCGCCCGATCGCCGGTCTTCCGTCGCGTCGGGCGGTGGGGGAGCGCCGCGGCGGCGATCCTCCTCGTCGCGGCGATCGGATGGCGGATGACGCCCGTCGGCCTCATGGCCGACTATCGATCCGGGGTCGGGGAACGCCGGACGGTGCTTCTCGACGACGGCTCCCAGGTCGAGCTCGGTACGGAAAGCGCGATGGATGTCGATTACAGCGACGGCGGGCGCGCCGTGACGCTGATCGCCGGCGAGGCGTTCTTCACCGTCGCGAAGGATCCGACGCGCCCCTTCGTCATCTCCACGAGCCAGGGCAAGATCTCCGTGCTCGGCACGGCCTTCAACGTTCGCCTCGACGCCGATGCGACCGTCGCCGTCGCGCAGAGCGTCGTCGCGGTCAGCGCCGCGGACGACGCCGGCGTTCGCGTCAACGCAGGCGAGATGGCGCGCTTTGGACGGAGCGGCGTCTCACCGGTCGAGCCGGCCGATCTCGACGCCATCGCCGCATGGCGCAACGACCAGGTCGTTTTCAGGGATGCTCCCCTCGCCGAGGTGATCGCCGAACTGCAGCGCTATCGTTCGGGCAGGATCCATCTTTTCGGCGAGGGCGCCGGCCGGAAGCGCGTCACCGCCGTCTTCGACACGCGGCGCGTCGATGAAGCGCTGGATACGATCGCGAAGAGCCTCGGTCTGCGCGTGATCCACATCCCGGGGCTGCTCACCGCGATCGTGCCGGACGGGCTCGCCTGAAAAAGTC
This sequence comes from Methylopila musalis, assembly GCF_042679725.1. Classification (NCBI taxonomy): domain Bacteria; kingdom Pseudomonadati; phylum Pseudomonadota; class Alphaproteobacteria; order Hyphomicrobiales; family Methylopilaceae; genus Methylopila; species Methylopila musalis. The sequence goes on along the minus strand of NZ_JBHTMX010000003.1, from coordinate 73,186 downwards.
ACGCGGCGACTAATTACTTTCGCCGCAGCCGCCGTCTTCAGAGTCAGGGGCCGCGTTCGCGCAGTCTCCGAAGGATCTGGAGGCAGGGCGTCGGCATGAGCAACGGTCGCGGGAGCGTAAGGCTTAGAAACACTCTCGCAGGGTTCATGGCCGGGGCGTCGGTTCTGACGCTGTCCACGGCGGGTCTTGTCCAGGCGCAAACGTCGACGGCGGTCGCGCATCTGGACATTCCGGCGCAGTCCCTTTCGGACGCGCTTGTCGTCTTCTCCCGACAGACACAGATCGAGATTTTCGCGCCTTCGGCTCTGGCCGCCGGCAAGCGCTCGAACGCCGTCAGCGGCGCGATGACGCCCGCCGCCGCGCTTGATCGCCTGCTGACGGGCGCAGGCCTGAGCTACAGCTTCACCAACGCGAACACCGTGACGATCACCCGTCCGGCGGCGGAAGCGTCCGCGCCTCCGCCGGACGACGGCTCGCTTCTGCTCGACGCGATCACCGTGACCGGGACCGGCGGTGAAAGCTCGGTCTACACCCCCTACGAGACGCCCGGCGCCGCAAGCCACATCTCGGCCGAGCGGATCGAGCGTTTTCGCGGCTCAAGCCCGTCGGACATCTTCCGCGGCACGCCGGGGGTGATGTCGGGCGACTCCCGCAACAGCGCAGGCGCGATCGACGTCAACGTGCGCGGCCTTCAGGGCATGGGGCGCGTCCGGGTGACGGTGGACGACGCCGAGAACGCTGTGACCGTCTACCAGGGCTATCAGGGCCAGACGAACCGCACCTACATCGACCCGGACTTCATCGCCGGCATCGACATCCACAAGGGCGCGGACGTCGCGTCTCGCGGCGCGGCCGGCACGGTCGCTATGCGCACGCTGAGCGCCAACGACATCGTCAAGGAGGGCGACACCTGGGGCGTGCGCGCCAAGACCGGCTTCGGCACCAACACGTCGAAGCCGAACGACGGCGCCACCGGCGGCTACGCCTGGCCGACCAGTCGATTGGATAGCCCCGTCGCATCCTCCGACGGTCTCGACCGACCGTCCGTCCTGAAGCCGAGCAGCGGCTCAGCCAGCTTCGTCGCGGCGGTGAAGGAGGAGAATTGGGACGTGCTCGCCGGCTACGCCTACCGCAAGCAGGGCAACTACCACGCGGGCAAGAAGAACGCCAACGGAGCCGCTGTCGATCCCACCGCCGTCGCGATCAACAACCCGGATGGGACGAGTTACACCGAGTGGAGAAACGCGGGATACACCAATTATCGGCCTGGCGAGGAGGTGCTGAACACCTCCCTTGAAACGCAGTCCTTTCTGATCAAGGGAAACATGCGTTTCACGGACGACCACAGCCTGCAGTACACCTACAACAATTTCCGCAGCGAGGGTGGCTACATGCTGCCGATCTTCGGAGCGACCACTCGCCCGGAGCAGAACCGCTACGGCTCCACCACAGGCACGAAGCTCGACACGGGCACGCTGCGCTACCGCTGGAATCCTGCGGACAACGACCTGATCGACCTGAAGGTCGGCGGCTGGATGACATACTTCCAGTTGCTGAACGACCCGCGTCTTGTGTCGAGCACGTGGCCGGAAACCCTGGGGCTTTCGGAGAAATACCGCACCGGCGTCAACACGCTGATGTGGGGAGCCGACGTCGCCAACACCTCGAAGCTCTCGTTCGAGAACTCTGGCGGCGTCGATCTCACGTATGGACTGTCTTACATCGGCCAGTCGGTGCGGCTTGGCCGCTACGCCGAATACATGTCCTTCTCCAGGCCCTCGCAGGGCGAACGCGACGAGGTCGCCGGCTTCGCCAAGGCCGCCTACACGCCCGTGGACTGGCTCACGCTGAACGCCGGGCTGCGCTACTCCCACTACTGGTCCGACGGCCCCCACGTCTACACGACGGAGCCGCCGCGCGACGCCGGCGGTTGGAGCCCCTCGCTGGGCGTCACGGTGGAGCCCGTCACGGGCGTCCAGCTTTACGCCAACTACGCCAGCACGCTGCGTCTTCCGAGCCTGGTCGAAACGGTCGGCCTGTTCACCATCGTCGAAGCCGGCCTGAAGCCCGAGCGGCTTCGCAGCCTCGACCTCGGCGTCAACCTCACCCGCGACGGCGTGTTCGCCGACAGCGACCGCGGCATGGTGAAGTTCGGCTGGTTCAACTGGGACGTGAAGGACTACATCTCCCGCGCCACGCAGGAGGTGGAGGACGGCACCGCGCTCCGCATCCACAACATCCACAGCGCGAAGTTCTCAGGGCTCGAAGTTTCGGGCCGCTACGAGATTGGCGGGTTCACCGCCGACATTGCGGCGAACTACTTCACCAAGGTCGAATACTGCGTCACCGCCGCGACCTGCGGAAACATGTCGCTCTACGGCGACTACGCCACGAACCATGTGCCGCCTGAGTACATGATCGACGTCACCCTCTCGCAGAAGCTGTTCGAGGACAGGCTGACGGTGGGGGGCAGAGGCTACCACGTCGGTCCCCGTGCGGCCGGGCACGGCGACGTCACCTCGCAGGGCTATTCGTCCTTCATCACGCAGGTCCGGTGGAAGCCGTTCACACTGTTCGACGCTTTCGCCGAATACAAGATCAACGAGACCTACACCGCCGCCATCCGCGTCGAGAACCTGACGGACCAGTTCTACATCGATCCGCTCGGCAACATCCCGCAGCCGGGGCCGGGCCGCACCCTTTACGCCAGCCTGACCGGCACGTTCGGCGGCGGCCAGTCCCTGCCGGCCCTGTCCTCGCCGTTCCACGGTGAGGACGGAACCGCGGCGATCGACTGGAGCGGCGCCTACGCCGGCTTCCACGGCGGCTTCGGACAGGCGCGGACGAAGGGCAAGACGAGCGTGCTCGACCCGACGGCCGACGACTTCGGCGGCCGGGCCGGCGAGATCGCAGCGAGCGAATCCGCCGACCTCGATTTCGGCGGCGGGCTGCTGGGCCTGCAGGCCGGCTACAACTGGCAGTTCAAGAACCGCGTCGTTCTCGGGTTCGAGGCCGAATGGAGCAGGTCCTGGGTGGACGGTCGCCAGGACAACCGGGCCCTGGACGACCAGAACGTCATCGACGCCGGCTGGCTGCAGTCGCGCACCCACCATGAGATCGACTGGACGGCCTCGCTGCGGGCCCGGCTCGGCTACGCCTTCGACAACGGCCTGATGCTCTATGGCGCGGCGGGCGTCGCCGTCCTCAAGGAGAAGGTGGCGCGGGACCAATACCGGATCACGGGGCAGGGCTACGCCAACCCGGGCGGGACGGCCAACACGATCACCTGGGTCGATCAGGACACGGCGACGCGGGTCGGCTTCACCGCGGGCTTCGGCGGCGAATACGCCCTGAACGAGCGCTGGTCGCTCAAGACCGAATACACGTTCAGTCGGCTCCGGACGAAAGACTACGCCTTCGCCAATGCTCACGCTGGAGCCGGCGAAGATTACGTGACGCGTGAAGTCGTAGGCGTCACTCCCGTTGGATCGCCGCAGTACAGCTACACCAACAACGACGGCGGATACAAAACCGTCAACGGTCGCAGCGCGTCGAATTCTCTCGACCTGCACGCCTTCAAGGTCGGCCTGAACTACCGCTTCTGACCCCGCACGGGCGTTCGGATCGCCCGCCTCCACAGTTTCGCCGCCCTCTCCCGGCGGCGCCCGACAACGCTGGGGCTCAAGGCTCCGCCACCGCATCCCGCGCCAGAGGACAACCGCCATGCCGACCGTCGATCCTATCAACCGTTCCGGCGAACCGACGGGAGCGCGCCGCTCGCCGCGCGGCGAATCTCATCTGAAGCGCCTGCGCGCGACGCTTCTCGCCGGCGCGGCGCTGGCCATGATCGGCGGCGCGGCGCCGGCGCGGGCGGCGGACCCGATCAGCAAGTATTGGACGAACGCGTCGGGCGACGGCGACTGGTTCAACGCGGCGAACTGGGCGGACATCTCGCGCCCGAGCAACAGCCAGTACTACACCTACATCGACAACGGCGACGTCGTCATTGACACCGCAGGGGCCGTTCTTCCCTCCGCGGGCCTCGCCGGAAGCAGCCTCCGCATCGCCAACTACGCCACCGGCAACGCCGCCTCGCTGACCATCACCGGCGAGGGAACCCTCGACGGCTCGGTCATCGTCGGAACCTCGACCTGGGAGACAGCCGCCGCCCTGACGATCAGCGGAGACAACGCCGTTCTCAATGGAAGCATATCCAATATCAATGGCGCTGTTGTTGTCGAAGAGGGCGGGACTGTAAACGCTGCGTCCGTAACCAATTCCGCATCGATTGATATCACGGACGACGGAACGTCCGTCAACACGACCGGAAACTTTGTCGTATCCGGCGGCTACAGCACCGCTGGAATCGTGACTGTCTCGGACGGCGCCGCTCTCAATGTCGGTGGAGACCTCACCGTATCCGCCGGCACCTTCACCTTCGGCACGCTGAACATCGGCGGCGCCGCCGATGAAGAGGCGTCGGCCGCGACGCTCACCGTCGCGGGCAGCATCATCATGAACGCCACGTCGTACAACGCGACGATGAGCGGCTCCACGCTGGTGCTCAACCATGTCGCGACGGACGACGCTCCGTTCGAAATATCGTCCGTCATCGTCGGCAACGGCGGGGCGGTCGATTACAGCGACGCTTCAAATCTGACGCAGTATATGAAGGGCACCGCCGTCATCGATCAGATCGCTGGCGTCACCTATCTCACCGGAAACAGCGTCGCCTTCCTCGGCACGACCAATGTGAGCGGCGGCGCGCTCCTCCTCGCCTCCGAGACGTCTTTCCTGGGCGGCGATTTCAACGTCTCCGGGACCGGCGTTCTCGGGGGCGTCGGCTCCATCGGCTCGCTTGGATACACGTCCCCCATCGCCGGTTCGACCTGGAGCGTCGGCTACTCGGCCTCCACCGCGACGATCGGTTCGGGCGGCACGCTGTCTCCGGGGCTGTCGGGTGAGATCGGCACGTTGACGGTGCGCGGCGATCTGGTGTTCGAGAGCGGGTCGACCTACGCGGTGCATGTGTCGTCCGACAAGACCTCCGACCTGACCACCGTGGATGGCTCCGTGACGATCGCGGACGGGGCCAAGCTTCAGGTGACGGCGCTTGGCGGGCAGGGCGACTACGGCGTCGATTACTCCGGTTCGGGCCACACCTACACCATCGTCACCTCGACCGGCGGGCTGAAGGGCACGTTCACGGACATCCAGGACTCGGCGTTCCTGACCTTCGCCTCGTCGTCGGACGCCAGCAACGCTTATGTCACCGTGGCGCTCAAGGGCGAGGAGCCGACCGAAGCCCCGACTGAAGCCCCGACCGAAGCTCCGACGGCCCAGCCCACGGCCTATCGCTGGAACGGATCGACGAGCGACGACTGGTCGGTCGCCGCGAACTGGGACAACGGCGTTCCGCCGGCGACCTATGTCTCGCCGGTCGACGGGACCAATGTGGCGATCTACGTCGGCGCCGGCGACGCCGTCGTGCGCGACGCGGGCACGACGGTCGGCAACGGCGTCTACATCGCCTACGACGTCGGCGACGTCGCCTCGTTGACGGTCACCGACGGCGGCTCGCTGACGTCGAGCACGCTGGTCGCAGGTCAAGCGGGCACGGGCAGCCTGACGGTCCGCGGCTCCGGCGTGACGGTGAGCGCGACCGGCAACGTCATCGCCGGCAACGGCCAGGGCGGCGTCGGCACGCTGACGGTCGCTGACGGCGCGAGCGTGACCACCACGCAGATCGTCGGCGTGGGCTATGCGGCCGGGGCGACCGGATCGGCCGTCGTCACCGGCGAGGGCGCGTCGTTGACGGGACGCTTCGTCCGGGTGGGTCATTATGGCGGCGTGGGCGTGCTCACGATCTCGGACGGCGCGACCGTCACGGCCACCAACGGGACGACCATCGCCGCCACCGCCGGCGGGACCGGCACGCTGAACATCGGGGCCGCGGCGGGCGAGACGGCGGCGGCCGCCGGAACCCTGAGCAGCAGCGTGCTCACCTTCGGCGAAGGCACGGGGGCGCTGGTGTTCAACCACACGGACGTGGACTACGCGTTCGCCGCGACGCTCGCGGGCGGGACGGCTTCGACGACGATCGATCACCTCGCGGGCGTGACGACGCTGTCCGGAGCGAGCTCGGCCTTTGCGGGCGCGACGAACGTATCGGGCGGCGAGCTCTACGTGACGGGGTCGCTCGGCGGCCTGTTCAACGTGACCGGCGGGCTGCTGGGCGGCGCCGGCGCGATCGGCTCGGCGGGCTCGGCGACGACCATCTCCTCGGGCGGGACCCTGTCGCCGGGGCTGTCGGGGGCGATCGGGACGCTGACGGTCGCGGGCGATCTGGTGTTCGAGAGCGGCTCGACCTATGCGGTCCATGTCGCGAGCGACAAGACCTCCGACCTGACCACCGTGGATGGCTCCGTGACGATCGCGGACGGGGCCAAGCTTCAGGTGACGGCGCTCGGCGGGCAGGGCGACTACGGCGTCGATTACTCCGGCACGGGCCACACCTACACCATCGTGACCTCGACCGGCGGGCTGACGGGCACGTTCACGGACATCCAGGACTCGGCGTTCCTGACCTTCGCCTCGTCGTCGGACGCCAGCAACGCCTACGTCACCGTGGCGCTCAAGACCGAGGAGCCGACCGAAGCCCCGACCGCGGCGCCCACGGAGGAGCCGACGCCGGAGCCCACCGAGGCTCCGACCGAAGCGCCCACGGAAGCGCCCACGGAAGCGCCGACCGAAGCTCCGACGGAAGCTCCGACCGAAGCTCCGACCACGGCGCCGTCCGACGGCGTCTTCGTGGCGGCGGCGAACACGCGGAACCAGCTCGCCACCGCCCGCGCGCTGGACACGCTGTCCCAGGGCAGCGAGCTGTGGTGGGCGGTGGCGAACGTCGCGGACTACGACGCGGCGCGGGCGGCCTTCGACCAGCTGTCCGGCGCGCAGCACGCCTCCACCCAGTCGGCGCTGGTGCAGGACGGCCAGTTCGTGCGCGACGCGATCTCGGACCGCATCCGCGGGGCCTTCGGCGGCGTCGGCGCGCCCTCGCTGCCGACGCTGTCCTACGCCGCCAACGGCCCGGTGGTGTCGAAGGACACGCCCTTCGCCGCCACGCCGGCCGCTGCGGCGGAGAGGCTTACGGTGTGGGGCTCGGCCTTCGGATCGTGGGGCAAGCAGGACGGCCGGCCCGGGGTCGGCGGGCTCGACCGCACGGCGGGCGGCTTCCTGATCGGCGCGGACGCGCCGGTGCTGGAGACGTGGCGGGTCGGCGTCGTGGCCGGCTACAGCCGCTCGACCTTCGACACGTCGACCTCCGACGGCGAGAGCGACAACCACCACCTCGGCGTCTACGCCGGCTCGCGTTGGGGGGCGATCTCGTTCCGCTCGGGCCTCAGCCACACCTGGCACGACGTCGAGACCACGCGCTCGGTGGCGTTCCTCGGCGAGACGGAGCGGGGCGACTACCACGCCCGAGCGCTGCAGGCCTTCGGCGAGGTCGGCTACCGCATCGACGCGCGCACGCTCGCCTTCGAGCCCTACGCCAACCTCGCCCATGTGCGGCTGAAGACGGACGGCTTCACCGAAAGCGGCGGCGACGGGGCGCTGTCAGTCGACGGCGAGACGGTGAACACGACCTTCGCCACGCTCGGCGTCCGGGTCGCGACGACGGTGGAGCTCGGCGGCTTCGAAACGACGGCCCGCGGCGGTCTCGGCTGGCGACGGGCCTTCGGCGACCTCGACCCGACGTCCACCAACACCTTCGTGGCGGGCGGCGAGGCCTTCACCGTGTCGGGCGTTCCGATCGCGAAGAACGCGGCGGTGGTCGAGGCCGGTTTCGACGTCAAGGTCGCCCCGGACGCCACGCTCGGCGTCTCCTATGTCGGGCAGTACGGCTCGGACGTCCGGCAGAACAGCTTTAACGCCCGCCTCGGCGTGAAGTTCTGACGCTTCGCTGAACCGGAGCGGCGTGGGCCTGGTCCCTGCGCCGCTCTCATCCCCTCACATCGCGGCCGCCGGCGTCCCGGAGAGGTTCCCGCGCTTTTGTCCGCCGGGACGGCTTCGGACGCAGAATCAGGCTTCCAGCCATGACCGCACGACCGCTCGCAACGCTCGCCGCCGCCCTGCTGATGGCGGCGCAGATGGAGATCCCCATGGCGCAAGCCCAGACGCAGCAACAGACGCAGGCCGGGCCCCGGCTGCCCAACGGCGCGACCTCGCTCAACGAGACCTATCAGGACTGGGCGGTGGCCTGCGCCGCCGGCGACAAGGGCCGCGTCTGCGTGATGTCGCAGCGCCAGCGCAAGACGGACACCAGCCAGCTCGTGCTGGCGGCCGAGTTCGACGCCGTCTCCGCAGGGTCGGTGAAGGGCGCTCTGGTGCTGCCCTTCGGCCTCCGGCTGGCCGACGGCGTGGTGGCGCAGATCGACGACCGTCCGGCTCTGAAGGCTCTGCCGTTCGCGACCTGCCTGCCGGCCGGATGCATCGTGCCGGTCGTCTTCGACGGCGACGCGCTCAAGGCGCTGCGTTCAGGAACGACGCTGAAGCTGACCGCCAAGGCCCACGACACCGGGCGGAACGTCGCTTTCGGCGTGTCGCTGAAGGGCTTCGCGGCCGCCCAGGACAGGGTCGCGGCCCTGTCGGCGCAGTAGGCCCGGACGCCCCGCATGCCGCGCCGTTCGTCCGACCGGTCCCGCATCTTCGTCAGCGTCGCCGCGTTCTGCGATCCGATGCTGGCCTTCACCGTGAGGAGCGCGGTGGCGGCCGCGCGCCATCCGGACCGGCTGGCCTTCGGCGTCGTCGACCAGAGCCCGGCCCCGGTCGAAGCTCATCTCCCGACCGGGGCCGGGCGGATCGCCTATCTGCGCGTCGATCCGCACCAGTCGCGCGGGGCCTGCTGGGCGCGCGCGCTCGCCATGTCGCTCTACGCCGGCGAGGACTGCTTCCTGCAGGTGGACTCCCACACCGCCTTCGATTCGGGCTGGGACGTCGCTCTTACGGACGCGCTCGCGGCGATCTCGGACAGGACCGGCAACGCCAGAACCGTCCTCTCCACGCGGCCCTTCGCCTTCGACATCGGCGAGGACGGCGCCGTCCGGGTCAATCGCTTCACCGGCAACACGCTGACGCTGAGGCCGAAGGCCACGACGCTGCGGCTCTCCGATCCGGTGATGGCCTTCGGCTGCCACGACAGCGGGACCACGGACGACCTTCCCGGCGTTCAGGTCTCGGCCGCCTACCTGTTCGCGCCCGGATCGTTCGTCGAGGAGGTTCCCTACGATCCCTACCTCTACTTCCACGGCGAAGAGCAGAACCTTTCCATCCGCGCCTTCACCCGCGGCTGGGACATCTGGCACCCGAACGCGACGCCCCTCCACCACCTCTACAAGACGCGCGCCGAAGGCGAGGCGCCGCTGCACTGGGACCCGCAGTTCGAACAACGGCGCGCAGAGGCGTGGACCGATCTGCGCGGCCGCGCCCATCGCCGGCTGGCCGACCTCATCGCGGGACAGCTTTCGGGCGCGTGGGGGCTCGGGGCCGCCCGCTCCATCGACGACTACCTGCGCGCAAGCGGGCTGACGCTGGACGGCGCCGCTCCGTTGGCCCCGTCGACCCGCGCCGGGGGCGCGCCGGGCGTTCCCGCCCGCGCAGCCGCGGAGGCCGGCCTCCCAAGACGTCTCGCCATCACACACGGAAGACCCCACCCATGACTGTAGAGACCCTGGACAATCCCCTCGACCTCGGCCGCTCGAAGCGTCTGAAGGCGGCGACGGGGGCCACGCACGAGCGGCTCGACACCGCGATCATGGCCGGCAAGCCGTTCGCGAGCTTCACCCACTACGGGCGGTTCCTGGACGTCCAGCATGGCTTCCACCGCGAGATCGACGCCCTCTATGGGGAGCCGAGGCTTGGCGCCCTGCTGCCGGACCTCGCCAGCCGGCGGCGTCTGGCGCTGATCGTGCGGGACATGGCGGACATCGGCCTCACGCCCCGCGATCCCAAGGAGCCGCCGACGTTCGCCGACGGGGCGGCCGTCGACCTCCCCACCGCCCTCGGGTGGCTCTATGTGGCGGAGGGCTCGAACCTCGGCGCGGCCTTCCTGCTGAAGCAGGCGGAGGCGTTCGGGCTGTCGTCCGCTTTCGGCGCGCGCCATCTCGCCGCCGCGCCGGAGGGACGGGGCCTGCACTGGAAGACCTTCGTCGCCGTCCTCGACGCCGTCCGGCTCACGCCGGAGGAGGAGGCGCGCGTGATCGCCGGCGCCGAGGCCGCCTTCGCACGGGTGCAGGGCCTCGTCCGAAAAAGCTTCGGATGAGCTTGGTCGCGGCCATGGGGGCGCCTTCCTTGCGGGAAGAGCGCCTGTCACGCCGCGAGGGGGCAATCATCTGGGTCAGCGCGGGCGCGCTGGCTCTGGCGCTGCACCTCGGCGTCGCGGCGTGGCTGATGCGCGAAGCGGCGGTCCAGCCCGCCGACGGCGCGCCGCCCGCGGCCGTCATGATCGATCTGTCGCCCGAGCCCGAGGCGGTGATGACGGAGGCCAACGAGATCTCTCCCGACGAGGCCTCATCGGAGGCCAGCACAGCGGCGCAGCAGGTGGAGGCGCTCGCCCCGGAGGACGCGGCCGAGCCCGAGGAAACCGAACAGGAGCAGCCGGTGGAGGAGACGCCCGAACGGACCGAGCTGGAGCCCGATCCCGCGGAGGCGCAGGAGCCCGAGCCCGACGACGTCGTCGCCGAAGAGCCTGAGGCGGCGCTGCCGGTCGCCCGCGCGACGCGCCCGACCGAACGGCCGGAGGCGACACGCCCGCCGCCCCGCCGCGAGCGGAAAGAAAAGCCCCAGCCGCGCCCGCAGCGTCGGCAGGATCAGGCGCGGGCCGCGATGCAGGCGCAGGCTCAGGTGACGCCGTCCAACCGGAACGCCGCCGCGCAGACCGCGTCCGGCGTCTCCGCCGCGAGCCCGGCCGCATGGCGGGCGCGCCTGATGGCCCATCTCGAACGCCGCAAGCGCTATCCCGCCGGGGCCAAGTCACGCCGGGAGCGCGGCGTCGCCTATGTCCGCTTCACCATCGACGACAGCGGCGCCGTGCTCTCCACGTCGCTCGCACGCTCATCAGGCTTTCCCGAACTCGACGCCGAAGTCGTGGCCCTCGTCCGCCGCGCCTCACCCCTTCCGGCTCCGCCCCCTGGCGTGCAAAAAACCGTCACCGCTCCAGTCCGGTTCGAACGAAGATAACGCGCACGCGTTCAACGCGGATCGTCGAGCGGGAGAAGCAGCTTCCTCTCAGGCTTCGGGGGCCTGCATCGGCGAGCCTCGATCGCTCCGAATCTCGTCCGCCGGCTGGGCTCCCGCGCTCGTCACGACTGTCCGCTCTCACCGCGAAAGAGCGACGAGGGCGGCGGCGCCTCCGAGGAGCATGGCGATGACGCCGGCGGGGACCTCATAGGGGAACAGCGCGACCCGTCCAATCCAGTCCGCTGAGGCGAGAAAGGCGCCGCCGATGAGGGCCGATCCCGCGAGCAGGCTCGCAGGCGAGCGACATCCGGCGCTGCGCGCGGCATGGGGAGCGACCAGGCCGACGAAACTGAGCGGGCCGATCACCAGCGTCGCGGCCGCGGTGAGGACGCTCGCGAGCGCGAGCGTCAGCGCCTGCGCCCGGCCGACGCGCAAGCCGGACGAGCGCGCGACCGATCCGAGCGGCAGCAGCTGCAGCGGGCGGGCGAGAGCGAGCGCCGCCGCGAGGCCGCCTGCTGCGACGACGAGGATGACAAGCGCTCGACCTGCGTCCGCCTGATAGGTGGAGCCGCTGAGCCATGTGACGGCAAGCGCCATGCGCGGATCGCCGCTGGCCAGCAGGAACGAGACGACGCCCGTGAAGGCCGACGCGACGCTGACGCCGAGAAGCAGAGGTTGCTCCAGCGGCGCCCCGCGCCCGACCCCTTTTAGCGCCCAGACGGCGGCGACGCCCGCGCCGAGGCCGCCCGCGACGAGTTGAGCGCCGGCGCCCGCCATGGGCGCGGCGTAAAGCAGGACGAGGAACCCCAAGGCGGCGCCGGCGCTCACGCCGATCATATCGGGGCTCGCCATGACGTTTCCGGTCATCCGCTGCAGCAACGCGCCCGCGACCGCCACCGACAGTCCCGCGCCGAACGCCGCGAGCACGCGCGGGACGCGATAGTCGAACGTCTGGTCGAGGGTCGCGAGCGTCCAGCCGTCCGCCGTGCGCTCGACGGCGAGCGCCACGGCCAGAGCGACGAGGACGGCGACGACAAGGGCGACCCACCGGGGATGCAGCCGCCGTGGCGGCGCCGAGAGCGGCGCAAGCGCCAGCGACGGACGGCGCATGCGCGCGGCGAGCGCCATCAGCAGCGGCGCGCCGAGCAGCCCCGTCGCCGCTCCCGTCGGCAGATCGAGCGGGATGAGCTTCACCATTTCATCGGTGAGCCACAGCAGCCCCGCGCCGTAGATCGGCGTCCACAGCAGCCGCGCGCCGACGGTGCGCGCGCCGACCGCGCGGGCGAGATGCGGCGCGGCGAGGCCCACGAAGGCGATCGCTCCCACCTCGGCCGTGGTCAGCGCCGCGAGGCCCGCCGCGAGCGCGAGGCCCGTCAGGCGAATGGCTTTCGGGTCGCCGCCGAGCGCGGCGGCGCCCGTGTCGCGCAGCGCCGCCAGGGTGAAGGCGCGGACCAGTCCTGCGGCCGCAAGCCACGACACCGCCAGAAAGGCGACGAGGTTCGCCGCGGCGGACCAGTCGTTCTGCCGGAGTGAGCCGGAGCTCCAGAGGAAGAGCGACCGCATCCACTCATGATTGAACAGGGCGATGAGCGTCGTCGCCGCGCTCGCCGCGAAACTCAGCACCAGACCGGCGATCACGATGGTCGCCGGCTTCATGCCGCCGCGGGACGCGAGCGCGAGCGTGAACGCCACCGCCGTCAGGCCGCCGGCGAGCGCGACCAGCGACTGCGACGCGCCGCTCAGCCCCGCCGACCCGAACAGGGCGAGCGCGAGCACGGCGCCCGCCGAGACGCCGGTGGTGGAGGGTTCTGCGAGCGGATTGTCCAGCGCGATCTGCAGGATGAGGCCGGACAGCGCCAGCGCGGCGCCGGCGGCGAGCGCGACCGCCGCGCGGGGGAACAGCGTGTAGTGGGCGATCATCGCGGACACGTCGCTCGGGGGCGGCGCCAGCAGCGCGGACAGCCACTCGCCGGGCGGCGTCAGGCGCGTCGCGCTCACGGCGAACAGCGCCGCGGCGGCCGCGAGCTTGGCGGCGGCGAGAACGACGCGCGGCGTCACCGCGCGTTCTCGATCGCGTCCGCGAGCAGGGTCGCGAAGCGCGCCATGCTGGCGAGGCCGCCATAGACCCATACCGGCGGCAGCGTCACCACGTCCTGAAACGCCGGCATGGCCCGCCACAGCGCGCTGCGCGCGAGCGCGGCCGGAGGGCCCGGCGACAACGCCACCAGTCTGGCGCCCTCGACGCGGGCCAATCGGTCCAGCCCGAGCGTCGCGAAGCCCCACATGTTGGTCGGGCCGGCATAGGCGTTCGTCAGCCCGATCCGCTCGAGCGCGGTCTGGAACAGTGAGCCCTCGCCGAACACGTCAGCCCTTCGGTCGTCCGCGAAATTGGCGATCAGGACCGGACGTCCTCGATGCGCGGCGAGGCGGGCGGACGCGCGCGCGAGCGTCGCGTCAAGGCGCGCCAGCACGGCCGGCGCCTCGGCGGCCGTGCCGCAGGCGTCTCCGAGGCGCGCGAGCGCCTGAAGCGACCGGTCGTAGGGGCGCCGGTCGGCGTCGTAGATCGCAAGCTCCAGCGTCGGCGCGATGGCCTCCAGCCGAGCCTGCCGCGGCCCGTAATGGCGCAGGCGGACGATGAGGTCCGGTCTCAGGCTCGCGATGAGCGCGAGGTTCGGCTGCGCCCTGAGGCCGACGTCGACCACCGCTGTCGGCAAGTTCGGGGTCGCGACCCGCGTCCGGTAGTAGGGCGCTTCCGCGACGGCGGCGGGGGTCACGCCTAAGAGAAGGGCGAGCTCCGTCAGCGCCCAGTCCAGCACGACGACGCGCGGGCCGGCGGCGTGAGCCCGCGCGCCCCCGACCAGAAGCGACGTGGCGGTCAGAACCGACCGCCGGGTCCACTTCACCACCGGTATTTCATCGTCGCATACACGGTGCGGCGATCGCCGTAATTGCAGCCATACGCGGCGAGGCAGGTCGACACGTACTTTTTGTCCAGAAGATTGCTCGCGTTCACCTGCAGCGACACGCCTTTGAGCCTCTCGATCTTGCGGCCGAGGTCGTAACGCAGCGAGGCGTCGAACAGCGTCACGCCGGGCGTCTTGAACTGGTTCGCCTCGTTGCCGAACGACGCTCCAAAATACCGGGCCCCGCCGCCGAGACTCAGTCCGTCCGCCGCTCCGGGACCGAAGGCGTAGTTCAGCCAGGCTCCCGCCTGATGCTTCGGCACGAAGGCCGGGCGATTGCCAAGCTGGGCCGCGGAGGTCGTGCGGGTGATCTCGGCGTCGGTGTAGGCGTAGGAGACGATGCCCTCGAACCCATGGCCGAGATTGGCCTTGCCCTCGAATTCAACGCCCTTGACCGTTATTTCGCCGGTCTGGGTCGCCGCGCCGGTCGTCGGATTGGTCGTGACCGCGTTCGTCTGCGTCAGATGAAACGCCGACAGGCTGACGAGGCCGTCAAAACCGTCCGGCTGGTATTTCACGCCGGCTTCGACCTGCTCGCCTTCGGATGGCTTGAACGGATCGCCGCTCACGTCGACGCCAGCCACCGGCAAGAACGACGTCGAGTAGCCGACGAACGGCGCCACACCGCTGTCGAACCGATAGCTCAAGCCGATGCTTCCGGTGAAGGCTTCGTCCTCCGCCGTCACCCGACTGATCGCGTGGGTCGAGACGGTCTCGGTGGCCGTCCGGTTCTTCGCCCAGTCGTAACGGGCGCCGGCCTGCAGCGTCCAGGCGCGCCACGTGATCGTGTCCTGCAGGTAGAGGCCCAACTGACGCTGGACCGCGTCGATGCGCGTCGCGACGGCCGGCTCCGTCACGGAAAGGCCGGCGCCGGGATCGAAGGCGTTGTAGTTCCCGAGGTTCAGGAACGTCAGGCTCGACTCGCGATAGGCCGCCTCTTCACGGGTGAAGTCGGCGCCAACGAGCAACGTGTGCTCCAGTTCGCCCGTTGAAAAGCGACCCTCCGCCTGATTGTCGACGGTGAACATCTGAGAGCGCTCGGGGAACGCCCAGGCATAGCGAAAGAGATTGGTCGGCAAGCAGGTCGCCGCCGAAAAGCAATAGCTCTGGACACGTCTCGTATGAGTGTCCACCTCGCCGTATCGCAGGTTCTGACGCAGCGTCCAGCCGTCGCTGAGCTCATGGGAGAGCTTGTAGCCCATGAACCACTGCTCGTTGACGAAGCGATCGTAGGAGGGTTCGCCGGTGAAGGTGCTCGAGGGGAGCTTGCCGTAGCCGGAGGAGGGGTAGAGCGTTCCTATGGCCGGCAGGGCCGGCGGGGCGCCGCCGCCTTTGTCGTCGATCTTCTGATAGTGCCCCAGCAGCGTCAGGGTTGTGCTCTCCGTGGGCTTCCAGGTGACGCTCGGCGCGATGAAGAGCTTGTCGTCTTCGACGTGGTCGACCTGAGTGTTCGCATCGCGGGCGAGGCCGATCAGCCGGTAGAGAAACCGTCCGTCCGCGTCGAGGGGACCGGAGACGTCGAAAGCGGCCTGCTTGCGATCATGGCTGCCGCCGAGCAGTTCGATCTCGCCCCGCGCCGTCTCGGTCGGGGTCTTGCTCGTCATCGCCAGGAGGCCGCCCGGATTGCTCTGGCCGTAAAGGCCGGACGCCGGGCCCTTCAGCACCTCCACGCTTTCGAGCAGGTTCGGCTCGATGCGGGCCTGCGCGTAGCCTCGGGCGCCGAAGGGGAGGCGCAGCCCGTCCAGATACCGCCTCGGCGTGAAGCCGCGCACCGTCAGCCAGTCGTAGCGGGAGTCCGTGTCGCCATACTGGGTGACGACGCCCGGGGTGTAGCGGAGCGCCTGCGTGACGGTCTGCGCGCCCTGATCCTCGATCTGCTTCTGGGTGACGACATTCACGACGCGCGGGGTCCGGACCAGCGGCGCGCCAGATTTCGTGGCGCCGGGGCTGACGCTCGCGGCGTAGCCCTGAGTCGGAACGCTCTGGCCCGCTCCCGCTCCCGCGCCCTCAACCGAGATCTCCGCGAGTTCGGTCGTGTCCCCGGCCGTGAGCGCGCCCTCGCGGCGCAGCTGCACCAGCGTCAGGGCGTGCAGTTCGATGTTCTCGTAGGACAGGCCGGTGCCCTCCAGAAGAACCCGCAGCGCGTCCGTCGGCGCGAGATCTCCCTGTACGCCGGACGTCCGGACGCCCCGCAGCGCCGAGCCGGAGGAGAGCAGCTTGCGGCCCGACGCCTCGGCCCACTGCGTCAGCGCCGCTCCGAGCGGCCCGGCCGGGATCGCGAAGCGCACCCGGTCCTCAGCCCGCACCCGGTCCTCCGCCTGCACTTGGCCCGCCGCCGCGCACAGGCTTGCGCCCGCCAGCGCGAAGGCGGCCGCCCGCCGTCGCCATGTTCCCGTCTGTCCCGCCATTTCGATCCCCGTTCGCCGTCGAGGCCGCGCGTGGCCGCCTTACCGACGAAGACGCCGGCGGACGGAACGTCGACACCGGCGTCCCGAGAAAATTACGCGACCCTCACCGCGCCGCCGTTCGCACGATGGTCACGAAGGGCAGCCGGGTGACGCGGACCGGGAGCGCCGCGGCGATGGCGTCCAGCAGCGCGGGGGCGTCGTCGGTGGGAAAGGCGCCGGTCAGCCTCAACCGGCCCGCGTCGCCGAGCACGACGATCCGTCCGCCCACGTACCGGCTGACCTCATGGGCGACCTGATCGAGCCGCTGGTCGTCGAAGACCAGAAGTCCCCTGCGCCAGGCGGTCGCTGCGCGCACGTCGACGGCGCGCGGCGCCAGGAGGCCGCCGTCCCGGATCTCCGCCTCCTCGCCCTCGCCGAGCTCGGTCTGAGCGCCGGTGCGGATGTCGCTCGCCCGAACGCGCCTCTCGGTGACCAGCACGCTGGTCGCGTCATAGGCCTGTTCGACCTCGAAGGCGGTGCCGAGCGCCCGCGCCTCCAGATCCCCCGCCGTGACGATGAAGGGGCGGGCGGCGTCCGGCGAGACCGTCACATGGAGCCGGCCCGCATAGAGCGTCAGCCTGCGCTCGCCGGGCGTCAGGTCCACGTCGAAGCTCGTCGAGGCGTCCGCCTCCACGGTGGAGCCGTCCGCAAGGGAGATGGTTCGCCGTTCGCCGGCGGACGTGCGTTCGTCCGCGAAAAAAGCTCCGGGCGGACCGAAGGCTCCCGCCGCGAACGCGCCGCCGAGGCCGATCGCCAGCGCCGCGACGATCGCCACGGTTCCGCCGCCGCGCCGCGGCTTCAGGGCCGGGCCAAGACGCGCCCACAGCAGTTCGGCCCGTTCCGCCGCCGCCCGCCGCTCCGCGCTCGAGGCCTTCCAGTCCTCATAGGCCTCCCAGTCCTGCGCGACGGCGGAGCCGGAATGCAGGTGGACGATGCGCTCCAGCGCCGCCTCCGTCAGGGCGTCCAGCGTCTTTTTGGCGTCGTCCGTCATCGCCTGCGCGCGCTCCCGCGGTCTTCCTGTCTTTCAAGACGTCCGGGGAGTGAAAGCCGACAGGGATCAGCCGGCCGCCGGGTCGAGACTTTGGAGGCAGACCTTGAGCGCCTTCATGATGTGCTTGCTGACCATGCTCGGCGACACGGACAGTCGCGCCGCGATCTCCGCATGGGAGAGGCCCGCCACGCGGTTCAGCAGAAGCGCCGTCCGCGTCTTCGGCGGCAGGCTGTCGAGCGCGGCCTTGAGCCGCGCGAAATCCTGCCGGGCGATGAGGCTGCGATCGGCGAGCGGCGCGGCGTCCGCCAGCATCGTCGCCTGCTCAAGCGGCAAGGCGCGCCCCTGGCGGCGCTCCCGGCGCACGAGATCGACGATCAGATTGCCCGCGATCCGCCACAAGAAGAACTGGGACGCAGGCGTGTCGGAGCGCTCGTCCCGCCGGCTCGCCACATAGCGGAGAAACGCCTCCTGCGTCAGATCGGCCGCGGCTTCCCGGTCGCGAAGGCGTCGATAGGCGTAGCGCCTGAGATCGTCGCTGTAGGCGCGAAAGAGCGCATCCATGTCGGCGGGCGCGTCCGTCCCGCCCCGAAACGAAACACTCATAATGCCGCCCTCAGATCGAGGACTACATACCCAAATGATGAAAACCCTTCAAGATCAATGTTTTATATGAATTCCAAACTGCGCGGGGCATCGTCGCAGCTCAAGTAGAGCTGGCTCGGTTCAACTGAACCTGTCGACGATTGCGAGACAGACGAAGCCCCGCGCCATCGTCGCCCTTCACCGCCCTTCGCCGCCGGCGCCTTACGGCCGCGCTGGTCGCCCGCGACCGCCAGCCTGCCTTGCGACGTCAACGCTTCGCGGCGCGGGTCGGCTTTCGACGGCGGTGCGGTCTCTACGGCACGAGCGTCACGAGCGCGCGCACGGTCGGCCTGAAGACACGGTCGCGCAGAGGTGATCCTCGCCGCGCGCAGCCGGTTTCAATTGGCGTGCACGCAGAATAGTCAGGCTGCAAATAATTTTCTCTTTACGAAAATTATGTCCCCAGAGAGAAATTAAGGCGCGGTGGATTGAGCGCCGCGTCGACGGGGGCAGCCTTCATGGGTGATCAAGCGCGTCGTCTCCCGCAGAACGTCCGCGGGGCCTGCCGGTGACCGACACAGCGGCCTATTGCACGCTCTGCACCTCGTCCTGCGGCGTGATCTACTCGGTCGAAGACGACCGGGTCACGGCCGTCCGCGCGAACCCGGAGCACCCGACGGGGCGTTCCATGTGCCCCAAGGGCCGCGCCGCGCCGGAGCTGATCGACAGCGCCGAGCGCCTCCGCCACCCCATGCGCCGCACGCGTCCCAAGGGCGATCCGGATCCGGGCTGGGAGCGCATCTCGTGGGACGAGGCGCTCGACGCGATCGCGGCGAAGGTGCTGGCGATCCGGGCCGAGAGCGGCGCCGAGGCGGTCGCCTTCGGGATCACCACGCCTTCCGGCACGCCGATGGCCGACAGCGCTCCCTGGGTGGAGCGCTTCGTGCTGCAGTTCGGCAGCCCCAACATCTGCTACGCGTCCGAGCTCTGCAACTTCCACAAGGAGATCGTTCACGGCTTCACCTTCGGCCGCGGCATGCCGACGCCGGACTACGCCAACTCCGACCTGATCGTGATCTGGGGCCACAATCCCACCAACACGTTTCTGGCCCAGGCCTCCGCCATCGCCGAGGCGCGCAAGCGCGGCGCGAAGCTGATCGTGGTCGATCCCCGCGAGACGGCGCTCGCCCGCGAGGCCGATTGCTGGCTCCGGGTGCGGCCCGGCGCGGACGCCGCGCTCGCCATGGGGATCGCGAACGCGCTGATCGCCTCCGGCCACTACGACAGGGACTTCGTGACATCGTGGTCGAACGGGCCGCTGCTGGTCCGGGAGGGGGATGGCGCGCTGCTGCGCGGGAGCGACCTCGGCCTCGCCCCGGCGGAGGCCGCCGTGTTCTGGGACGCGGCTGCGGGCGCGCTGTCCCTGTTCGCGCCGGGCGCGGGCGCACGCTCTCTTCCCAGGACCGCGGCGCTGTCCGGCCGGTTCACGCCGACCGGGGCCGACGGCGCGCCGATCGCCTGCCGAACGGCGTTCGATCTCTACGCGCAGGCGTGCGAGCGCTTCACGCCCGAGGCGACCTCGGCCCACGCCTGGATCGATTCCGACACCATCCTCAAGGCCGCGGAGCTGATCGGCGCGGCGCGGCGGATCTCGCTGCACAGCTGGACGGGGCTCGAGCAGCACGCCACCGCGACCCAGAGCATGCGGGCGGTCTCCTGTCTCTACGCGCTCACCGGATGCTTCGAGACGGAGGGCGGCAACCGGGCCTTCGGCGCGCTGCCCTACCGGGCGGTGAACGGTCTCGACCAGCTTCCCCAAAGCCAGCTCGACAAGGCGATCGGCCGCGCCGAGCGGCCCATGGGCCCCGCCGCGAGCGGCTGGATCTCGACCCACGACCTCTACCGCGCGATCACCGCGGCCGAGCCCTACCGCGTGCGCGCCTATGTCTCGTTCGGGGCCAACCTGCTGCTGTCGCAGGCCGACACCGAGGCCGCGACGGCGGCGTTGAGGTCGCTGGAGTTCCACGTCCACGCCGACCTCTACATGAACCCGACAGCCGAGCACGCCGACATCGTGCTGCCGATCAACACGCCCTGGGAGCGCGAGGCGCTCCGGATCGGCTTCGACATCTCGCCGGAAGCGGCCGAGTGGGTGCAGTTCCGCCCACGCCTCGTTTCGTCCCGCGGCGAAAGCCGCTCCGACGCCGACATCGTGTTCGCGCTCGCCACCCGCATGGGGATGGACGAGGCCTTCTTCGGCGGCTCGCTGGAGCGCGGGTGGGACGCCATGCTGGCGCCGCTCGGCCTCGACGTCGCCGGCCTCCGTCAGACGCCGGACGGCGTGCGCGTTCCGCTTGAGCACCCGACCAAAACGTATGTCGAGACCGGTTTCGCGACGCCGACGGGCCTCGTCGAGCTCTACTCCGAGCGCATGCTGCAGCACGGCTATGCCCCGCTGCCGGCCTTCGCGGACGCCGACCTGCCGCCGACCTCGGAGGAATTCCCGTTCGTGCTGTCGACCGCCAAGAGCGGCTACTACTGCCACACCCAGCAGCGCGGGCTGTCCAGCCTCCGCCGCAAGGCGAAGGAGCCGACGCTGGAGATGGCGGGCGTCGTGGCGCGGGCGAAGGGCATCGCGGCGCGCGACTGGGTGGAGGTGACGACCCAACGCGGCGCGGCGCGGTTCCGGGCGCGCATCAACGACGCGCTCGACCCGCGGGTGGTGATCGGCGACTACGGCTGGTGGCAGGCCTGCACGGCGCTCGGCCAGTCCGACATGCCGTACCGCGGCGAGCGCACCAGCAACTACAACAGCCTGATCGACGCCGCCGCCTCCGACCCCTTGAGCGGGTCGGTCCCGATGCGCTCCTCGGTCTGCGACATCCGCCGCGAGACCCGCTACGGCGAGCAGCCGCAGCGCTGGGGCGGCTTCCGGCGCCTCGTGGTCTCCCGCGTCGAGGCGGAGGCCGAGGGCGTCCGGCGCGTGCATTTCGCGGCCGAGGACGGCGGCGCGCTGCCCGAGTTCGAGTCGGGCCAGCACGTGACGCTGCGCTTCGACACCGAACGGGACGGGCCGGTGACGCGCTCCTACTCGCTGGTGGGCGACGCCGGCGACCCGGCGCCGCGGGAGTACGTCATCTGCGTGCGGCAGGCCCGGCGCGAGGCCGCGCCAAACGCGCCGAGCATCTCCGCCTACATCGCGACCGAGCTCAGGCCCGGCGAGATCGTGGAGGCGCAGGCGCCCAGCGGGACGTTCCTGATCCCGACCGCGGCGGCGCGGCCGGTCGTGCTCCACGCCGGCGGCATCGGCGTCACGCCTTTCGTCACGGCGCTGGAGACGGCGGCGAAGGCGGGCTCGCGGTCGGAGTTCCTGCTCATCTACAACAACCGCGACGGCGCGGCCCATGTGTTCCGCGACCGCATCGCGGCGCTGAAGCGCGCGCTGCCGGGACTGACGGTGATCGACGTCTACAGCCGCCCCCGCGCCGAAGACGTGCGCGGCGAGCATTACGACGCGGACGGCCGCCTTTCGGCGGCCATGGTTCCCGACGGCTGGCTCGAACGGCGCGCCCTGCATTACCTGTGCGGCCCCGAGGCGATGATGGCGTCGGTGACGGAGGCGCTGCGCGCGCGCGGCGTGGCGCCCTTCGACATCTTCCAGGAGACGTTCCGATCGCCGGTCGTCTATCGCGGCCGTCCCGGTGAGACCTTCAACGTGGTCTTCGCCCGAAGCGCGCGATCGGAGCGCTGGGAGCCGGGCTGCGGCCCGCTGCTCGACTTCGCCGAAACGCTCGGCGTCGCCCTGCCCAGCGGATGCCGCGTCGGCCAGTGCGAGAACTGCACGGTCCGCATGATCGAAGGCCAGGTCACCCATCTCCACGGCGGAGACCACGCCGACGCGGACGCCTGCATCGCGTGCCAGGCCGTGCCCGCCTCCGACCTCGTCCTCGACGCCTGAACCCCCTTTCACCTCCTACCTCGATCCGGCGGTTCGCCGGCGCATGTTTAAGGAACGACACCATGAGCGACGCCACGTCAGCGACCCAGGTCCTAGTGAAGCTTGATCCCGCGGGCAGCAACAGCGGCGCCGAAATCCGCGGCCCGGCCACCCTGGGCGAGATCGTCGAGGGAACCTGCGAGCAGGTTCTGGACGTCTTCATGACGAGCGAGAAAGGCAACTTCCTCGCCGGCGTGTGGACCTGCACGCCCGGCACGATGAAGCTGACCGATTACCCGTTCAACGAGATGGCGGTGCTGATCGAGGGCCGCATCATCGTGACCGACGCCGACAGCGGCGCGGTGCAGGAGTTCGGTCCCGGCGAGGCGCTGGCGATCCGCAAGGGCTTCCGCGGCACATGGACGATGCCCGAACCGGTGCTGAAGCGCTTCGCCGCCGAACTGTGAACCGGCGCGCGCATATCGCTGAAGGTCTCTGACGCCTGCGGTATGAGGCGACATGGGCGGCGGGATCGGCCGACACAGACATCGGCCAATCCCGCCGCGGCTCGCGTTCCAATGATCAGCAGCGTGCTCAACCGCGAGAGCACGACGACATGCGTTCGCCAGGTAAAGCCGAGGTGAGCGATCGCCGTTGGCTCTTGCCGGATAAGTTCGGCCGCGCGGGCGTGGCCATGCCAGCGGCTCCCGGCCCATCGGGCGCGGGAAATTGCCCGGGCGCTTTGGTTTGGGGGAGGATACGCCGCCGCCGATGGACCTTTTCCATTCGGCGATATCGTGGAGTTGGGCATATTAGCGTTTACATACGATCTCAGTCGACCTGAACATCTGGGGTTTAACCGACCCACAGGTTTTTGTAGGCGGGTAAGGGAGCTAAGAAGTAGGGGGCGAAGGAATGGCGCTCCGTCTCGAAAGGCCTTCAATGCGTCCAAAAAATAAAATGGTAAAAGTAACGGTCACTCGGCGGCGAGAATTATGATATAAAACTTGGGATGTAAGCATAATAAAATCTGATATTAAAGTGTTATGAATTGAAGGAGGCTGAATTGGGCGACCACCAAGTTAGTTCCGTTGCTTTCTTGGTAAAAGGTGTGCGCCTGAATCCTCATGATGTCACGTCCTATACAGGCATGACGCCAAGCGAAATTAGATTATTCGGAGAAGTAAGGACTTTACAATCAGGTAAGAATATTAAATCAAGAACCGCACTGTGGCTCATGGAGGCTCCAAAGAATGTTTCTTTAGAAAATAAAATTTTGTTCATTGACGATAAATTGCCGTCAAATATTAACAATATAAGAAAAATAAATGGCGTTGAAGATGTTTATCTTGATATTTTTGTTGCTTCTGACCTGCACGATAAAGAAGAAATTTCCTCTTTTCCATAAAGCTTCCTGTAACTCTGTGTACCAAGATACATCTTGCGGGTGCCGAGGTTATAATCGGGTCGTATTGTAGTTTCGCAGATTGAAGCGATATGCGGTCGTGTCTCCGGCGCCAATCGCAATGGGGAACGCAATGTGGACACGCTCGGGGGCGCGTCGGAGAATGTCGCCGTTTCCTGCGGACGCGCGGCGGAGCGGCTGAAGATCAGAGCGAATCCCGACAACGCGGGCAGCCGCGACCCCCATGTTCTCCGCCAGCGCCGCGACGTCGATCCCGGGCGCCTTGCGCCGAGCGCAACGCGACGACGGGATCGTCGCCGGAGATCAGCCCGAGACGGCTAAGCGCCTGATCCACCCGCCACCCGCTCTCCTCCGCCGCACGACGCGCGCGGAGAAAAGCGTATGCTGAAATCATCATGCGGGCAGTTGGTGCGCCCAACCCTATCTCAAATAGTACACCAAATGATAGATTTTATTCTCGAGACCGATTGCTAATTTGGTTCTTAATCAGTCGCGATCGTCAATCGATCGGATATTTCTTGCGCATTAAAATTTCTATTCGGATCCACGGCCATCACCGCTTCCCAAAATTCTGTTGGCGGAGAGTAATCGTGCTCTTGGATGTAGTGAATTATCATGGTCGGCGCCACAAAATATGTGCCAGATTGAGTTGGTATCCATAGCTCGGCCGATCCTATGCTCATTTTTCTGTATTCGAGTTTGTCCGAGAAATAATCTAATCCACAAAACGGACATTGATGTGTGCCGCGCATGGGGTTCGCATAGTAGCTATTGCCGTTCTCCGCTAGCATCAATGATCTCAACTTATCCAAAAACAAATTTGGGGCGCGCCCCTTGTTGTAAAAATGATGTTTATCGAGCCACCCGACAGAAAATGCGCTCTCGAATATAAATCCATCGAGAGGCGAAAAATCGTTCAAGTCCTTAATATACATTTCAGATACCTCTGCGTCCCGTGTAGGGCGCTTAAATCATGCAGGCCATATTTGGGTGCGGCATGTTAACGGTGTGATTTTCAATCGACAATCATATATTATTAGTATGTACTCGAAGTACACTCGGGCACTTTCCGAAAATAAGCTAGAAATTTCGTTTTCGGCAAAAAAGATTGGAATTCTGATTTGATATTCCACCAGTCGCAGGTTGTATCCGGGCCTCCCAACCAGTCGCTGACGCTGGCGGCGATGTGGACGGCGGCGAGGAAGCTCGCCGAGAGGCGCGTCATGTCGGGTGGCGACGCGCCTTAAGTCCTTAAGGCGGCGGAACATCCGTCCGATGGCGTTGCGGGCGCGATAGAGAGCGGGCGAGACGCGCGGTTCCCAGCGACGATTGCGTTTTGGCGGGATGTTCGGGGCGACGCCGGCCGCCTTGACCTGTCGCTGGATCGCGTCGCTGTCGTAGCCTTTGTCGCCGTGAAGCATGTGGGCGGCCGGAAGATAGGCCGGCAGCGGTGCAACTGCTGCGCCGTCCGCCGCCTGGTTGCCGGTCCGCAAGAAGCCGATCGGGCGGCCCAGCCGGTCCATGCGCGCGTGAATCTTGGTCGTGCGACCGCCGCGAGAGCGGCCGAACGTCTGGCTGCGCTCGCCTTTGCCTCCTGCGGCCGAGCAGAAAACCGATGCGTCGGGCGAAGTCAGCCGACACAAGCGCCGGCGCGATCCTGCGGATGATGATTGTTGCCGGAAAATCCACGGCCATCCGCCGGGGAGGATCGCGACGCTCGAGGCGTTCGCCCCAGCCTGCGCGGCCTGACTCAATCGTCAGGTTGGCCTCCCGGCGGCGGAAAATCCGGCATCTGGCGAATTCTTGGCGCGTCGAACCCGATGTTAGCATCGTTCATTCGCGATTTCGTCGCTCAAAGCATTCCGCTCGAAAGAATGCAGCAACGTTTCCCGCGAACGCGATTCTATGGGCAACAGATTATGGGCGAGGCGGGGCATATGATTAAGAATTTTGGGATCACCAAGTCGGCCGCCATGTTTGTTTTGGCTGCGTCATGCGGACTTGTTTCGCATGTCAATCAGGCCGAAGCGCAGACCCCGGCCGAGATGTGCAAGAAGAACTACAAGATCGGCTACAGCCATCCTGTGAGCGAAGCCAAGGCGGTGCAGGCCGTCGCGAAATACGCCAAGAAGCGCGCCACCGACCTGGGCTGCGTCGATCTCCTGATCGACGCGACGACGAATCTCAATCTGCAGACCCAGCGCGCCGCCGTCGAGAACTGGATCCTTCAGGGCGTGGACGCGATCGTCATCCGCGCGGTCGATCCGTCCGCCTTCGTCGGGCTTCAGAAGGAAGCTCAGGCCAAAGGCATAAAGTGGCTGACCTACACCAAGCCGATGAAGGGTCAGGATGGGTCCGTCGGCTGGAACACCGACAAGGCGGGTGAGCTTGTCGCCGCTCATCTCAAGGACTGGGCGAAGACGCACATCGCCCAGGGAGGCGTTTCGTCGGCGGTGACGGAGCTCTCGATCGAGCCCTCCCTGAAGGGCCAGTGGGAGTTCCCCAAGGCTGCGCTGAAGGATCTCGGAGTTCCCATCGTTCTGGCGCAGGACTGCGCCGATCAGGAGTGCGGCCTCGCGATGGCCGAGACGGCGCTGCGCGAGAACCCCAACCTCCGCATCTTCATCGCAGGCAGCACAGACGATCCCGGCGTCGGCGCGGCGCGGGCGTTCCGGAACGCCGGCATCGCCCCCGAAGACGTGTACATCGGCGGCATGGACGGCTCCGAGCAAGCTCTCGTCGAGATCAAGAAGGGGACCTACTACAAGTCGACGGCCGCGATCCGGCTCGATCTTCTTGGCTATTCGATCGTCGACGCGTCGATCAACGCGGTCAATGGCGCCGGCCCGACGGACATTGTCTCACCGAACGAAATCGCGACGACCGCCGACATGAGCGCTCTCGAGAAGCTCATCGCGGTCTACAAGTGAGGTGAGCGATGCCCGCGTCAACCGCATCCATCGAACTTGTCAGGCTGCGTAAGTCCTACGGCCCTGTCGAGGTTCTGAGGGGGGTCGATCTGGAGTTCCGGGCCGGCGAGGTCCATGCGCTCCTCGGAGCCAACGGCGCCGGGAAATCCACCCTTCTGGGCTGCCTCAGCGGGGCGGTCCGGCCCACCTCGGGGTCGATCGTGGTTGACGGTCAGGCGTTCCAGGGCTTCGCGCCACGCGAAGCCCTGGATGCCGGAATCTCGATCATCTATCAGCACTTCCAGCTCGCGCCGACGCTGTCCGTAAGCGACAACGTCTTTCTCGGAGACGAGATCCGGACGCAAAGCTCTCTGCTGGACAGGCGCAAGCAGAGGGCGGCCACGTCGGACGTTCTGCAGCGCATCAACCTCAATATCTCCCCCGACGCTCTGGTCGAGGACCTGAGCGTCGGCGAACAGCAGGGCGTGGAGATCGCCCGTTCGGTCAGGCGCGAGCCTCGCCTGTTGATCCTCGACGAGCCGACGGCGGCTCTCGGCAAGCACGAGGTCGAGGCGTTGCTGGCTCTCGTGCGGCGCCTCGCGCACGACCTCGGCGTCGCCGTGGTCTACGTCACTCATCTTCTCGGCGAGGTCATGGACGTCGCCGACCGCGTGACGATCCTGCGCGAGGGCCAAGTGCTCTGGACGAGGGAGCGCAACGACGTCGTGATCGCCGACATCGTCGAGGCGATTTCACCGGGCGCGCTTTCCGTGCATCGGTCCGGGGAGCGCTCCGCAAGCTCCGCCCGGCTGGCGTCTTTCGAAGGCTTCCGAACGGCGTTCTGCGGCCCGCTGGACCTCGACGTCCGCGAAGGCGAGATCATCGGCGTCTACGGAATGCTCGGCAGCGGGCGCACCGACCTTCTGGAAACCATCGCCGGAGCGCGCAGCGGCTGGGAGGGCAAGCTCCGGCTGGGCGAAGCCGACCTCGATCACGGCTCGGTCGCGCAGGCGATGGCGGCCGGCGTCGCGCTGGTGGCCTCCGATCGCATCAGCCAGTCGCTGTTTCCCAGCCTGACCGCGATCGAAAACCTGATGATGCCGCACTATCCGCAGGTCTCGCGCCTTTGGCGAAATGTCCGCAAAGAACATCGTGTGTTTGCGGAGACGGCTCGTAAGTTGCACCTCAATCCTCCGTCGCCGGAGACCGCCGGCGGAGCGTTCTCGGGCGGCAACGCCCAGAAGCTGATGCTGGGGCGCTGGCTGGCGGGGCTGAGCGATGTTCGCCTGTTGCTGCTCGACGAGCCGACGCAGGGCGTCGACATCGGCTCTCGGGCGAAAATCTACGAACTGCTGCGCGCGTTCACGGAGGAGCGACCCGGCCGCGCCGTCATCTTCGCGACCAGCGATCCCGAGGAGGCGCTCGCCTTGGCGGACCGCATCGCCATCCTCATCAACGGACAGCTCGAACACGTCGTGGAGCCGACCATCGAAGAGGCGCAGCTTCTTTCGCTGGCTCAGACAATCGAAGTCGATCACCGGCAGCTCGCCTTAAGGAGCGCACCATGACGATGTTATCCAGCCACTTGCCTCTCCAGCAGAAGATAAGCCCACGGCGCATCGCCATCAGCCTGATCGGCTTTGCGATGCCGATGGCGACCATTGCTCTGATGCTGTTCTTCGCGCTCAACACGAAGGCGTTTCTTTCCGTCGATAACTTCACGGCGCTGATCTCCCAGAACGCCGCCGTGATCATCATTACGGTCGCCTTCGCGATGCTGCTGATGGCGGGCTATGTCGATCTTTCGGTCGGCTCGGTCATGGGACTGACCGGCGTGGTCGCAGGCCTCATGTTCCTGCACGTCGGCGTCGTCGCGGGAATCGTCAGCGCCCTGGCTCTCGGGCTCGCATGGGGCCTGATGAACGGCGTCCTTATCGGCGTTTGCGGCCTCTCGCCGATCGTCGTGACATTGGGCGGCCTCGCCGCCGCGCGCGGCGTCGCGTTGGCCCTCGCCCCGAACGCGGTTTACGGCTTTCCGGATTTCGTCGTGGAGCTCGGCAGCGGGCGCATCGTCGGTCTCGCCTACATCGGATGGATCGCGCTCGCGGTGGCCGCCGCCGGGATCGTGGTCATGGCGCAGACGCCGTTCGGCAAGCACATCCTCGCGATCGGGATCAACGCTCGGGCCGCCTTTCTGGTCGGCGTCCGGGTCAAGCGGACGATCCTGCTGCTCTATACGATGACGGGCCTCGCCGTCGCGCTCGGCGCCCTCCTGATCGTGGCGCGGCTGGACAGCGCGCCCTCGGGCACGCTCGGCGTCGGGATGGAGATCACGGTGCTGACCGCGGCCTTGCTGGGCGGCATTCCCTTCACCGGCGGGCGCGGCAGCATGTGGCGCGTGCTCCTGGGGATCTGGTTCCTGATCGTGCTGCGCAACGGGCTCGCGCTCATGAATGTCGGGACCGAGTTCACCAACATCATTTCGGGATCGGTGCTCGTCGCCGCCGCGGGGCTCGAGATGTTGCAGATGCATCTCCGCAAGCGCGGCTGAGGCGCGCGCGGCGCGGCCGCAGACGTCGTCCCTCCGCAGGCCGGAGATCGCTCAGGCTCTGACCGGACGACCTTTTGCCCGGCCCGGCCCCGCCTTGCCGCCCAACACCTCTCTTCGGTCGACGCGTCCGCCGTGTCCGCGGCGGGAGGGCGAGACCTGTTCAGCACGATTTCATGGAGACCGCCGATGTCCTGGCACACGTCGCCCAGCACCTCTCCCTTCGCCCATCTCAGCAAGGAACGGGCTCTCGCCTGCGCGAAGGAGTTCATGGCCGATCCAATCGGCCACCACTCGCTCGACCTGCAACGGATCCTGCATCGTTTCCGCGGATCGCCGCTCGAAGGGCGATGGGTCCTTGTCCAGACCAAGCCCTTCGAGGAGTGGCGCCTCGGGCGGATGAACGGACGCGCCAAGCCGATCGAGATCTTCGAGGACAAGGTGTTCACCTCGCATCTCGACGGCGAGAGAGAGATTTTCCGCCTGATGTGGAAGCAGGTGGCCGGCGAATCTCTGAGCTTCTGAGACAGGAACAGACCCATGTTGAACATCACCGCCTATTCGGACCAGATCAGTATTTTGCCGGGTGAGACCGTCAAGGTCATGGTCAACTGCGAACATCATGACTATCAGGTGCAGATGGTGCGTATCCTCTGCGAAGATGGTCATCCGCAGGGGCCGGGGAGCAAGCTCGTCCCGATCTCCTCGCCGGCGAACGGCGCTTATTCAGGGCGCAGGCAGCACATCCTTGCGGGGTCCTACGGCGTGGTGCCGCACGGTCCCGCGCTGGAGGGGCTGTCCAGTTTCACCCTGCAGGCCTGGGTCATGCCGACCACGCCGCAGAAGGGCGTGCAGGCCATCGTCTCCAAGCTGGACATCGGATCGTCCAGAGGCTTCGCGTTGGTCGTCGACGAGACGGGGGCGCTCGGCCTGATGCTCGCCAACGGCGAGGGCCGCGAAATCCTCAAGACCGACGTCCCCATGCTGGGATGGGAATGGTACTTCGTCGCCGCGAGCTACGACGCCGCGTCCGGCGCCGTCGCTCTGGTCCAGATCCCGCAACGCGATTACGCCACGGTGGAGGACGGAGCGATCCTCCGCCGGCAGGCCACGTTGGTCCCGGCGGAGACGGAAGCGCCCCTCGCGTTCGCGTCCTGGTATGGCGGCATGGACACCGGCCGGCGCAAGATGGGCGGCTTCTTCAACGGCAAGATCGACGCCCCCCGTCTGTCCTCCGGCGCGCTGACGCTGGATGAAATGATGATGGTGGGCGAGGCGGGGGCGCCTGGCCATCTGACCCGTCGCCTCGTCGGCGCGTGGGACTTCTCGCGCGACATCTCCACCGACCGGATCACCGACGTCACCGCCCATCAGCTCCATGGGAAGGTGGTGAACGTGCCCACGCGGGCGGTCACCGGCCACAACTGGGACGAGGAACGTCACTGCTGGACGGACCAGCCCGAGATGTGGGGCGCCATCCATTTTCATGACGACGACATCTACGACGCCGAATGGCTGGTGGATTTCGAGTTCGACGCCCCCGACGATCTGCCGAGCGGCCTCTACGCCGCGCTCATCACCTCGGGCGAGGATCGGGAATACGTTCCGTTCGTGGTCCGGCCGCGCAAGGGGCGCGAGAAGACGATCTGCCTCGTCCTGCCGACCGCAAGCTACCTCGCCTACGCCAACGAGCATTTCGCCACCAATCCCTGGGGCGGCGAGCTAATGTGGTTCCGGGCGACGGTGCTCGACAAGCCCCACATCTTTCTCAACGAGCACCGCGAATACGGGCTGTCCTGCTACGATCGGCATTCCGACAACAGCCCGGTCTACTATTCGTCGCGCTTCCGGCCGATCCTGAACATGCGTCCGCTGCACCTCGCCACCAACGGCGGCTTCGGCTCCTCGACCTGGCAGTTCGGCGCCGACGTCTACATCGTCGACTGGCTGACGGAGATGGGCTTCGAGTTCGACATCATCACCGATGAGGATCTGCATGCGCAGGGCGCGACCGCGCTCAAGCCTTACGCCTGCGTTCTGACGGGCAGCCATCCCGAATACACCTCGAAGGAGATGTGGGACGCCTACCACCAGTTCCAGCAGAACGGCGGCCGCTTCATGTATCTGGGCGGAAACGGCTTCTACTGGCGCATCAGTTACGCGCGCGACAAGCCGGGGATGATCGAGATCCGCCGGGCGGAGGGAGGAAGCCGGGCGTCGGAGCCTCCGACGGGCGAGTACTACCTCTCGACCACGGGCGAGTATTCCGGCATGTGGCGGCGCCAGGGCCGTCGCGCGCCCCAGGTTCTGTCGGGTGTCGGCTTCTCGGCGGAAGGCATGGACATCTCGTCCTACTATCGCCAGACGCCGGACCGGGACGACATCCGCGTCACCTGGATGTTCGAGGGGATCGGTCCCGAGGAAATCATCGGGGATTTCGGCCTGAACGGCGGCGGAGCCGCGGGGCTCGAACTGGATCGCGCCGACCGCAACCTCGGCACGCCGCCGCATGCTCTCGTCGTCTGTTCGTCCGAACGGCACACCGACGCCTACATGCTCGTCTGCGAAGATCTTCTGTTCAATCTTCCCGGCTGCACGGGAACGGAATGCGACTGGGTGCGGTCTGACATCACCTTCTACGAGACGCCCAACGGCGGCGCGGTCTGGTCGGTCGGGTCCATCGCATGGGCGGGCTCCCTGTCCCATGACGGGTACCGCAACAACGTCTCGCGGCTGACGGCGAACGTCGTGCGGCGCTTCGTCGACCCGGAGCCGTTCTCGCCCCCGAAGCTCAAGGAGGCGACGGCGACCGACGAGACGGTCTTCGCCTGACGACACGTCGCCGAGAGCCCGGCTTCCGAACGAAGGCCGGGCTCCAATGGTCCCTCTTCAGCGAGTCCCGTCATGCCGCATCCTTTCGACAGAACGATCGCCGTCATCCATTATCTTCTGACCAAGCAGCGTTTCGCTGTCGGTGACGGCCTCGTCGATCTCCGCCGCATGCTCTGGTACCTCGACGTCTCCGCCTCGGTGGAGCTCGGCTCCCGGTTGACGGCGTTCGATTATATCAAGCGTGAGGATGGCCCGGCGCCCGGCCATTTCGCCTGGGTGATCGGGCGGATGCAATCCCTGGGCGCGCTGGGCGGCGGAGCTGCGGATTACCTCGCCTATCGCACCGCTTCGCTCAATCCGATCAGGCTCGCCGACATGACGGGGTTCTCGGACCGGCAGATCGCGATCATCGACCGGTGCTTCGCGATCGTCTCCGCTGCGGGCTATGGCGGCGGACGTCTTTCCGCGGACGCCGAGGCCGAAAAAATCGTGTCGCAGACGCCTAACGGCGAGCGTCTCGCGCTTCCGGACCGGCCCCAGCCTCTGTCCGCGCTCCGGTAGTCTTAAACGTCGCTCGGGGCGGCCGGCTGCAATCGCGCCGGTCGCCTCGTACAGCGTGCGCGGGCCTTCTACGCCGACACGGAAACGACGTCTTCCGCGCGCCGCTCTCGGAAGGCCGTGAGACGCGCCACCGCGCTGTCGGGCCGAACGCTCCGGAGTGAACCCGGCTCCGTTCGCGCGTTTCGCGCCACAGCCAGCCTGGCTTGAGCGCCGATGGGCGCCGCGACTGGACCTCCCTTGTCCTCTTGAAACACTCGAACGCGACGTTCGAACCGAAACGTCCGTCTAAACGGCGGACCGATCTGTCCGACGCGGCGCGGGAAGATGTCTGAGGTTGTTGTTGAGGGCAATCGAAACGGCGCTTGTCCGGCTGTTGCAACCCAGTTTGTCGAAAATATTCTCCAGATGTTTCGACACGGTAGATCGCGCTACGAAATTCAGAGCCGCAATTTCATTGTTCGTGGCTCCGGATATCAGATGTTCGATAATTTGCAGTTCCCGTGACGTCAGTTCGTACGGCAGAGGACAGTCCTCCGCTATCAGGATCCGGGCGTTGTCGCCAACGATCCCGGTAAAGACGCGCCACCACACGCGAGCGTGGCGGAACATGAAGACATTCGGGATCTCCCCGGACGTAAGTGCGGAGAGGTGCGTCTTCAGCGCATCCCTGAGCGTGCCCTCCATTCGGGCGATGCCCGGCAGATCCACGATGTCTCCGTCGCCTGCGATGATGCAGCCGCTGCCATTCTTGACCCGTCCCGCATAAGGGTGCGCCGTGTCCCGCAGGATGTCGGTGAAGTTCCCCAGAATCGTGCGAAGGCGTTCGACGACGTCGCTCATCATGTCGGACGAGGGAAACCGCGGATCGTCGGTGCTGATGTGCAGGTCGCCTGTGTAGCGTCCGTCACGACTGTATAGGCAAAGAGTTATTCCCTCCCTGTATCCGGCGGGATGAAAAATACCTTGAACGGAAAACGTATTATAATAATCAAACGGCATCTCTGACCATTTCAGAGATCGCTGCTGACGCCCTTTTGTCTGGTAGTAATTCCATATCGGATCGGCGTCGACAAAGCCGCTTCTGAGATACGCTGCGACATGGTCATCATATCCGCTCGATGCGACGATCTCATGGCGTTTTTCGACCGGATTGAAGCTCGTGAGGCACGTGCCCGCGAAGGGGAGCCGCGACATCATGAGATCAAGCATTTCGCGGCCCGCGTGAGGATCGCAAGCGCGGCATGCGGTGGCGATGCCCGCAATGTCGATAGGTGTTTCCATGCTCGTCACTCCGCGTCAGACGAGTAGTGCATGCATAAATCGTGCCTGGAACTGTGTAAGGTCGATCTGTTTCGGAGCTGTGCTTGTCCTACGCCTCGGGCGTCCCGCGATGGCGACCGGTCGAGCGCGATATGCGGGAGACCGCCGTGCCACCGAAAGGCCATATGAGGCTTCGGCGCGGGGACTCGCCGAAACCTTCAGCAATTAATCTCTGATTAACGAGGCTCAGCCGAGGCGGCCGCAACGGTCTGAAACGTCGAGGGAACTTGTGCTGCGGGGCGCGAAAAGCGCAGCTATCGCAATAACTTAGGTCGTGGCGGAGAGGGTGGGATTCGAACCCACGGTACGGTTGCCCGCACAACGGTTTTCGAGACCGTCCCAATCGACCACTCTGGCACCTCTCCGCAGTTCGCGAGCCGTCGATGGCGGCCTCAATACACAAAAGGCGCATCGCGCACAAGGCGTTGCAACGCGCTCTGCGCCAACGTCGCGCGGGGGTCTGCGGCGTGTGACACCCGCGGGGCGCGGCCGGGCGTGACGACGGGGCCGGTGCAGGGCGGTGGGGGCGCCCGGTGTGGAGCTTCGGGAGCGGTCGTGACAGATTGCGCGCCCCGCGCGGTTTCGCGCCCTGTCGAGGAGACCATCATGAGATTATCCCACGCCCTGGTGTTCGCCGCCGCCCTGTTCGCGGCGCCGGCGCGGGCTGAAACGCCGCCGGCGCCGCCGGTCGACGTGGCGAGCACACAGGCCGTGATCGCGAAACTGAACGCCTATGTGGCGCTCTCGAACCGCACGATGCGCGCGAGCGAGTCGATCGCCCGCTACGAGAGCTGGGCGAACGCCAAGACCGGCCCCACCGGTCGGGAGCGCATCATCTACGGGCTCTATTCGCTCTACGACGTGCGCAAGGAGATCGAGAACGCGGCGCAGGCGGCGAAGGACGAGCCGGCCATGCCGGAACTCGACGCGGCGATGCCGGGCTACATCGCGGCCTATCAGGCGCTGGCGCCGATCGTGACCGAGGCCGACGGCTATTACACGCGCCAGGACTACAAGGACGACAAGATGGCCGGCGGCAAGGCGCTGCACGCCAAGCTCGCCCCCGCGGCGGCCGCGTTCAAGGCGGAGCGGGCGAAGGTCGACGTTCTGCTCGCCGCCGAGAAGGAGAAGGCCGACGTCGCCGAGCTGGCGGTGATCGAAAGCCAGATGGGCAAGAACGCGCGCTGGCATGTGGCGAACGTCATGCTTCACGCCCGGCGCACGGTGGCGCTGCTCCCGACACAGGAGGCGCCCGTGGTCGATATGCCGGCGTTCGAGGCCGCGGTGCTGACCTATGCCGGCGCCGTCAAGGACATGGACGCCTATTCGGCCGAGAACCCGAACGCGTTCTTCGTGTTCGAGTCCCGGCCGCGCTCGTTCCTGGGCAAGCTGCGCGAGTTCCGGGACAAGCTGCAGAAGGCCAAGGGCGACGCGCGCAAGGGCGCCGCGCGGGACCTGACCTGGCTCGTCAACGACTACAACATGATGGTCTCGACCTCCCAGAGCGCGACCACATTCGCGAAATGAACGGCGGACGGCGGCGAGCGCGCCCATGGAATGGGCGGACAGGCATGGTCGAAACCGATCCGGCCGCTATCTGATGATTTCGTCAACTTGGGAGGCAAAGCAACGCCATGGGCATTTTCGACACCATCAAGAATGCGATCTTCGGCTCGGAGGCCAAGGCCGACGAGGCCCAGCCCGCGCCGACCACGCCTGCGGCGCCCGCGCCCGGCGCTGACGCCGCTGCGCCGTCGACCCCGGCGCAGGGCGAGGTCGACGTGGCCGCCGTGCTGGACGCGGCGGCGGCCAAGAGCGGCCAGACCCTGAACTGGCGCACCTCCATCGTGGACCTGCTGAAGGCTCTCGGCATCGACAGCAGCCTCTCCAACCGCCAGGAGCTGGCGAAGGAGCTCGGCTACTCGGGCGACGCCCACGACAGCGCCGCGCTGAACGTGTGGCTGCACAAGCAGGTCATCGCCAAGCTGAAGGCGAACGGCGGCAAGGTGCCGGCGGATCTCACCTGACACGATGTGACGGCGGCGCGCGCCCGGATTTAGCGCCGGGCCGCGCGCGCCCTACGTCAACGCCTCGAACGCCCGGCGCAGGGCGCGCAGCCTTACGCCGGCTTTTCGCCTCCGGGAGGGATGCGTCGATGTCGGAAAAGCTAAAGAAGACGCTGTTCGGCGTCATCATCGCCGTGGTCGCAGGGCTCGCGGTCAGCTACGGGCTGATCAGCCAGGATCAGGCGGACAGGATCAAGACGCAGACGCAGGACGTGTTGAACGGGCCGGAGCAGCCGAAACCGGCGCCCGCGCCGGAACAACCGCCGCGCGGCGAACCGGCCCCGCAGCCCGCGCCTCCGGCGTCGCCCACGCCTGCGCCATCTCCATCTCCTGCGCCGTCTCCTGCTCCTGCTCCGGAGCCGGCCACGCCCGATCCGGCCCAGCCAAGCGCGCCGGGACCGACGGCACCGCCCCCGGCGTCCGGCGGGCGATAGGCCTTCGTCGCTCGTCGCGAAGAGACGGGCGCGCGCAACGTAAAAACCCGCTCGCCGCCTCTCACGGGGCGCGGCGGGTCGCGGCCCACAGCAGGAGCGCCCCGGCGCTGAACGCGGCGCCGAGCGCCGAGACGCCCGGCCAGCCCGCCCGGGCGTAGATCGCGGTCGCCGTGACGGCGCCGCTGGCGCTACCGGCGGCGTAGAACGTCATGTAGCCGCCGACGAGGCGGCTGCGCGCCTCCGGGCGCCGCTCGAAGATGACGTTCTGGTTCGCCACATGGACCGCCTGCACCGCGAGATCGAGCAGGATGACGCCGATCAGCGCCGCCGCGACCGAGCGCGGCAGCAGCGCGATGATCCCCCACGACGCCAGCAGAAGCGCGAGCGACAGGCCGGTGGTCCGTTCGCCGTGGCCGCGATCCGCGAGCCGGCCTGCGCCTCGCGCCGCGAGCGCGCCCGCCAGCCCCACGAGGCCGAAAAGCCCGATCTGCGTGTGCGAATAGGAGAACGGCGGCGCGCTGAGCGGCAGCGCCAGCGCCGTCCAGAAGGCGCTGAACGCGGCGAAGATCAGTGACGCGAGCAGACCGCGGACCAGAAGGACGCGGTCGCGCAGGAACAGGACGGGAATCGACCGGAGGGCGGCGAGGTAGCGGTCCGTGCTGGCCGGAGCCTGCCCGCGCGGCAGGAAGCGCGCCAGCAGCGCGACCATGACCAGTGTAGCGACGGACGAGGCCAGATAGACCGAGCGCCACCCGCCCACATCCGCGAGCGCCCCCGCGACGGCGCGGGCGGCGAGAATGCCGATCACCACGCCGCTGGTGACGAGGCCGACCGCCTCGCCCCGTTCGGCGGGCGTGGCGAGCGTCGCGGCGTAGGCGACCAGCACCTGAACCACCACCGCAAGCATGCCCATGGCCGCCATGCCGGCGAACAGCGCGGCCGCGGTTTGGGCCGTGGCCACGGCGAGCAGCGCGGCCGCCAAAAGCGCGCCCTGCGCGAGGACGAGCCGGCGGCGGTCCATCAGGTCGCCGAGCGGCGTGAGGACGATCAGCCCCAGCCCGTAACCCGCCTGCGTCAGCGTCACGACCAGACCGGCGGAGGCGGCCGGAACGCCAAGCTCGCGCGCCATGGAGTCGAGCAGGGGCTGGGCGTAATAGACGTTCGCGACGCTGAGCCCCGCCGCCGCCGCAAGGATCGGCGTCGCGACCCGCGCCCGGCCGGCGTCCGCCGCCGTGGCGTTTCCGTCGTCCTGTCCCATGCCTGTTCCCCGCCGTCGTTCGATCCGGTCTCACGACGGGACCGGTTGCGGGGCGCCATATCCAGTTCTATTTTAGAACCAGATCGCGCGGACGGAGATCGGCGGCATGGTGAAGAGGGTCAGCCTGTGGGACGCCGGATGCCCCGTGGCGCGGGCGCTGGACGTGATCGGCGACTGGTGGTCGCTGCTCATCATCCGCGACGCCTTCGACGGCGCGCGGCGCTTCGGCGAGTTCCAGACCGGGCTCGGCGTGGCCAAGGGCGTGCTCGCGGCGCGGCTGCGCGACCTGACGGCGAAGGGCGTTCTGGAGACCGCGCCGGCCTCGGACGGCTCCGCCTATCGGGAGTACGTGCTGACCGAGAAAGGCCGCGGCCTGTTCCTCGTCATCGTCGCGCTGCGCCAATGGGGCGAAGACCATCTCTATCCGCCCGATGCGCCTCGCTCGTCGCTGGTGGAGGCCGACGGCGGCGCGCCGGTCGCCCGGCTGGAGCTGCGGGCGCGGGACGGGCGGCGTCTGGAGTGGAGCGACACCCGCGTGACCAGGCTCGCGCCCGACTGAGCGGCGTCAGGCGTCCCGCTCGTCCGCATCCGTTCCCGGATGCCGGTGGGCGACCTTGGCGAAGCCGGCCTCCGAGGCGGTCCACCCGGTAAGACTAGGAAGAACGACGGCAGGGCGTAGCCCGGATCGTTAAGCACGCCGTGGCGGATCGGGAACAGCAGGTCGTCCATCCGCCCCTTGCGCGCTGTGTCCTTGATGGGCCTCGGCGCGACGCTGGTCGGGGTCGGCCTCGTCGACCAGCGTCGCGCCGCCACGCTTCGGGCAGAGCCGTGGGAGCTGAGCGTCCCCCATCGTGGCGGGACGCGTTACAGCAACAGGGCCTTGGACAGCATGTTCAGCGCCTTCGTCCTGTGGCCGGTCAGGTCGATCGGAGCGCAATCCCAGTCGATCCCGGCAAAGTCGCCAGCGACGAAATACGGCATGAGCTGGCGCAGCGTGCTGAAGCGGGAGTTGTCCGACGACCGGCAGATGATGACCGGCGCGCCCATCGCCGCGCAGGGCGCGGCCGCGTGATGCAGCGACGTCACCACCCGGGTCGCGCGGCGGCGGTAGTCCGCCAGCAGATGACGCGCATGGTCCTCCGCATGGCGCCGGTCGAGCGCGGACAGCGGGAAGGCGTGAATGAGCTTGCGCTGGTGCACGAACTCCACGGACGCCAGCATCTCGGGCGGCATCAGCCCCAGCACCTCGTTGGGGAAGGCGCCGGCGCCGTCGCCATAGACGACGAAGGTGCGTGGCTCCGTCGGCGTCTGCTCGCGCGGCGCCAGCGTCAGGGTCAGGCAGCCGGACACGAAGGCCTTTACCCCGAGACGGGTGAGCGCGGCGGCGGTGGCGTCGTCCCGGCAGCCGATCGGCTCATGGCGCTTCAGCTCGGCGAGGTGCTTGCGGATCACCTCCCGGCGCGCCTGAAAGCCGATGAAGACCGGCGTGATCGCCGGGGCGATCGGAAAGCACCAGTCGAAAAAGCACCCGTTCATGACGAGCCGGACGGGCTCGCCGTCATAGGTGGCGAGCGCGTCGCGATCGACCTCGATCACCTCGGCGTCGGGAATGCCGAAGGCGCGGAACGCCTCGCGCGCCGCGATCGTCTGGACGAAGTCGCCGAGGTTGACGGAGATGAACCCGTTCCGGT
The DNA here is from genome assembly GCF_042679725.1 of Methylopila musalis. Taxonomy (NCBI): domain Bacteria; kingdom Pseudomonadati; phylum Pseudomonadota; class Alphaproteobacteria; order Hyphomicrobiales; family Methylopilaceae; genus Methylopila; species Methylopila musalis. The sequence continues at coordinate 33,983 of NZ_JBHTMX010000003.1, read as the reverse complement.
CGAACTTCTCCCGCTGCGACAGGGACGCGCCGTAGCCGAACGTCATGACCCCGAACTTCATCGACGACACCTGCGCGTAGCCCCTCGTCACCGCGCCGCGAAGGCGCGCTGCGGATCGGCCATCATCCGCTCCATATGCCGGACGATCCGTTCCGCGGAATCCCCCGGCTCGAGGTTCTCCCGCAACAGGCAGTCCTGATACATCATCTTCAGGTCGGACGGCGCCATCATGTCGCGGATCACGGCGGCGACGTCGGTGTCCTGGCGTACGCGCCACGCCGGATGCAGGAAGGCGGTGTCGTCGTCGAACTCGATATGCCCGACGGGCACGCCCGCGGCCATCGCCTCGAGCGTCACGGTGGACGGCGTGGTCAGCGCCGCCCGCGCGCCGCGAAGGTCGTCCGCGAGGCTGTCGGTCGAGACCGGCGTGGCGCGAAACCGCCGGACGAGTTCTGGGGGCAACTGGTCGCGGACCAGCCCGATGCGGCAGAGGCCGCCCTTCTCGTTTACGCCGCGGCTGAGCCGGAGGCGGAACGGGACGCCCTGCTCGCCGCAGGCGACGAGAATGCGGTCGAGCGCGCGGTAGAACGCGGCCGTTCCGGCGAGGTCGAACGCCGGCCGGTTCGCCGCGGTGATCAGAAGATAGCCGTCCGCGGGCGGCTTCCGCACGGGGTCGTCCCAGCCGATGCGGCAGCTGCCGGTGACCGCGATCCTGTCCGGCGACACGCCGAAGGACCGCAGCAGGCCGGCGCTGCGCGCGCCGAACACGGCGATCTGGTCGGTGTGAAGCGGCCGATAGCGAAGCACGCCGCCGGCCGCCTCGTGGTTGGCGTGGCGATGTTCGATGACGCCGTCCTGCAGGGTCAGGGTCGGGGTCCGACCTTTCAGGTCGCTCATCAGCCGCGCCACGTCGGCGCGCACGGAATGGACCGTCACGACCAGCGACGACGCGGCCAGACGCTCGACCTCGGCGCCGGCCTCGGTCACCCACAGGGTTTCGACGCGGACGCCCCGTGCGACGAGCAGAGCCGACACCTGCTCCACGTAATGCGCGTAGTCGGGATGGACCACGAAGACGACATGGCGTGTCACGATGGTCCTGTCCCGATAGGCCGCTCTGTCGCGCGGCGGTTGGCCTGCCGAGGTCCCGTTTGGGTTCCCGTCATGGGGTTGTGGACCATCTCGCGGGCGGCGTCGTTACAAATGGTCCGGTTTGAAGCGTGCGCGGAACCCGGCATGGCCGCGTCACATTCAGTTGACTAAATGGATCGAATTTGTATTTTGAATGGGCGCGTTCGTTTCCGCGCGCTGGCCGTGGCGTGCGATCGACCGAGTCCGGAGCCTGAGATGAACGCCGCCGTCCGTTCCGCCGACACGCCGACGCCGCAGCGGATCGACAGTTCCGGGCCGGCCTCGTCCCCAAAGCCGGCGCCCCGCGCCGCCGGGCCAGCGTTCGGCCTCGCGCGCTTCGACATCTGATTTTCCGACCGTTCCCTCTGCTCCCGGTTCCCTCGATGTTCAAAACCCTGCTCGCCGCGGCCCTGACGGCCGCTTTCGCCACGTCGTCGCTGGCGCAGGACACGCTGGTGATCGGCGCGCCGCTGCCGCTCACCGGCGCGCTCGCGCCCGAAGGCGCCAAGCTGCGCCAGGGCTACGAGGTGTGGCTGGACAAGGTGAACGCCGCCGGCGGGGTCAAAGCCGGCGACGCCCGGCTCAAGGTCGAGATCAAGTTCTACGACTACCAGTCCAACACGCCGAAGGCGGTGCAGATCGCCGAAAAGCTGATCACGGACGACAAGGTGGACTTCCTGTTCTCGCCCTTCGGCTCCGGCGCCACCAAGGCCGCGAGCGCGGTGGCCGAGAAGAACGGCGTGCCGCTGATCGCCTCGTCCGCCTCGTCGGCGGAGGTGTTCGATCAGGGCTACGCGAACCTGTTCGGCATCTACACCGACAACTCCACCCTGAGCGAGCCGATCGCCGACCTCGTCGTCAAGGCGGGCGACGTGAAGCGGGTGGCGATCCTGTCGCGCAACGACCTCTACCCGCTGTCGCTGGCGAACGAGTTCGAGAAGTCGGCGAAGAAGCGCGGCCTCGATGTGGTGTATTTCGAGAAATACGCCATCGGCACGCTCGATCACGCCTCCGCCCTGACGCAGCTCCGCGCCGCGAACCCGGACTGGGTGGTGGTGACCGGCTACATCAACGACCTGATCCTGCTGCGCAAGCAGGCCGCGGACCTGAAGATCGCCCCGAAGGCCTTCACCGGCATCAACGGGCCGGCCTATCCCGAATGGATCAAGGCCGCGGGTCCGCTCGCCGAAGGCGTGACCACGTCGAGCTGGTTCCACCCGGTGCTGAACTACGCCAGCAAGGACGTGTTCGGCTCCACCAAGGTCTTCGTCGCGGACTTCAAGGCGAAGCACGGCGTCGAGCCCGACTTCACCCAGGCCTCCGGCGCGGCGGTCGGCGTGGTGCTGCAGCTCGCCGTCGAGCGCGCCGGCTCCAAGGACCGCGACGCGGTGCGCGCCGAGCTGAAGAAGGGCGGCTTCGAGACCTTCTTCGCGCCGATCTCGTTCGCGCCGTCCGGCATCGCCAACTCCTACGTACCGCCGGTCTACCAAATCCAGAACGGCAAGGTCGAAGTGGTGTTCCCGGCGGGCGTGGCGACCTCGACCTACAAGCCCGGCGTCGGCGGCTGATCTCCGGCGCCGACGTGCTCTACCTCCAGGTTCTGCTGAACGGGCTCGCGCTCGGCGGGCTCTACGCGTCTATCGCCGCCGGCTTCTCGCTGGTCTGGGGCGTGCTGAACGTCATCAACATCCTGCACGGCTCGCTGATCGTGCTCGGAGGCTATCTGGCCTATTTCGCCTTCGCGGCCTGCGGCGTCAGCCCGTTCCTGTTCGCGCCCGTGGCCGGGCTCGCGCTGTTCGGGCTCGGCTACCTGATCCAGACGGTGGCCGTGAACCCGGTGATGGGGCGGCCGGTGCTAATGACGCTGACGCTCACCTTCGGCCTCAACCTGCTGCTCGACAACGTCATGCTGGCGGCCTTCAGCGCCGATTACCGCAAGATCACGCTCGACCCGCCGCTCGGCGTGCTGGAGATCGGGCCGGCGCTGGTCCCGGTCGACCGGCTTGTGGCGACCGCCGTCGGGCTCGCGCTGGTCGCGGCGCTCTGGCTGCTGCTGCGCTCCACCCAGCTCGGCCGGGCGATCGTCGCGGTCCGGATGGACCGGGAGGCCGCGGCGCTGATGGGGATCGACGTGCGCCGCATCTACGCGCTCGCCTTCGCGCTCGGCGCCTTCATGGCCGGCGCGGCCGGGGCGCTGTTCGCGGCGATCTTCCCGATCTCGCCCGTCGCCTCCAGCGGCTATCTCGGCAAGGCGTTCGTGATCTGCGTTCTCGGCGGCCTCGGCAGCGTGCCGGGCGTGGTGGTCGGCGGCTTCGCGCTGGGCGTGATCGAGAGCTTCGGCGCGCTCGCCTTCGGCCCCGAACACGCCGGAACGCTGGCCTTCGTGCTGCTCATCCTGCTGCTGATGCTGCGGCCCTCGGGGCTTCTGGGCCGGGCCGGATTCCAGTGACCGGCCGTCTCCTCCTTATCGCGGGCGGGCTCGGCGCGCTGTTCGCCATCGGGCTGCTCGCCGACAACTACCTGCTGCGCCTCGCCGCCACCGCCTGCATGTACGCCGCGCTCGCGCTGTCGTGGAATCTGGTCGGCGGCTTCGCCGGCTATCCCTCCTTCGCGACCGCCGCCTTCTTCGGCCTCGGGGCCTATGCGAGCGGCGTGGCGCAGGGCTTCGGCGCGCCGTTCTGGCTCGCCTGGGGCGGGGCCGGCGCGCTGGCCGCCGTGTTCGCCGCGGGGCTCGGCGGCGCGATCCTCCATCTCAAGGGGCACTATTTCGCGATCGCGAGCCTCGTGGTAGCCGACGTGCTGCGGGAGCTCTGCAACTCCTGGACCGACGTCACCGGCGGCGGCATGGGGCTGAACCTGCCCCTGATCGCGCTCGGCGGACCCCGCGCCCAGGCCGCGTTCTACTTCGCGGCCTTCGCCGCTGTGGCCGCCTTCGCGCTCGTGGTCGCCTGGGGCGTCAGCCGCTCGCGCCTCGGCGTGGCGCTGCGCTGCATCGCCGAGAACGAGAGCGCCGCGCCGCTGATCGGCGTCGCCACCCGGTCCGCCAAGGTGAAGGCCTTCACGCTGTCCGGGCTGATCGGCGGGCTCACGGGCGCGGTCTACGCCTCCTGGGTCACCTACATCGACCCGACCGACGTGTTCGACGTGCTGCTGTCGGTGAAGCCGATCATCATGGCGCTGATCGGCGGGGTCGGCACCCTGTTCGGGCCGGTGGTGGGCGCGGTGGTGTTCCTCGGCCTCGAAGAGCTGATCTGGCGCAACGTGCTCGAATTCCACGCCGGGCTGCTTGGCCTCGTGGTGGTGGCGCTGGTGCTGTTCCTGCCGGCGGGCCTCAGCGGCGCGCGGCCGTGGGGCCTTGTCCGGCTGGCGCGGCGCCGTTTCGGGGCGGGCGCGCGGTGAGCGCGCTGCTTCGGATCGAGGGCGTCACGCGCCGGTTCGGCGGCGTCACGGCGGTCGACGACGTGAGCCTGACGGTCGATCGAGGCGAGATCGTCGGGCTGATCGGCCCGAACGGCGCGGGCAAGACCACGCTGGTCAACGTGGTCGCCGGCGTTCATCGCCCCCAGCGGGGAACCGTGCGGCTCGACGGCGCGCGCATCGACGATCTGCGGCCGGACCGCATCGCCCGCCTCGGCCTGGCGCGCACCTTTCAGGTGGTGCAGCCGTTTCCGCGCATGACCGCGCTCGAGAACGTGGCGGCTGCGGCCCTGTTCGCGGGCGGCGCCCGCAGCCTCGGCGCGGCGCGGGAGCGTGCGGCCGAGCATCTCGCCTTCTGCCGGCTGAGCGACGAGGCGGAGAAGCCCGCCGGCGCGCTCAGCCTCGCCAGCCGCAAGCGGCTCGAACTCGCCAAGAGCCTCGCGATCGGACCGAAGATCCTGTTCCTCGACGAGGTGAACGCCGGGCTCAACCCAGCCGAGATCGTCCTCGCGCTGGAGCTGATCCGCGCCATCGCCGATCAGGGCGTGGCGATCGTGCTGATCGAGCATCTCATGAAGGTGGTCACGGGCGTCTGCCGCCGGATCGTGGTGCTGAAGCAGGGTCGGGTCATCGCCGACGCGTCCCCGGCGGAGGTGGTGGCCGATCCGGTGGTGATCGAGGCCTATCTCGGCCGCCGGTTCGCCGAACGGCTCGCCGCCGCGGAGGCGCGGCCATGACCGCGCCGTTGCTCGACGTGTCGGGCCTCGCCGCGGGCTATGGCGACGTGGGCGTGCTGGCGGACGTCGCGCTCGAGGTGCGGGCCGGCGACATCGTGGCGCTGATCGGCTCCAACGGCGCGGGCAAATCCACGCTGCTGCGGACGCTGTCGGGCCTTCTGACGCCGAGCGCCGGCCACGTCCGGCTGGACGGCGCGCCGGTCGGCGCCGCCTCCGCGCGGGAGCTGGTCGGGCGCGGGCTGGTCCATGTGCCGGAGGGCCGCCGGCTGTTCGCCGGGCTCTCGGTCGCCGACAATCTCCGGCTCGGCGCCTACGCCCGCCGCGACGGGCGCGCGGCGATCGCCCGCGACATCGCGCGCATGTACGAGCTGTTCCCGCGGCTGGCGGAGCGGCGCGGGCAGGACGCCTCGACCCTGTCCGGCGGCGAGCAGCAGATGTGCGCCATCGCACGCGGCCTGATGGCCCAGCCGCGCCTGCTGATGATCGACGAGCTCTCGCTCGGGCTTGCGCCCAACATCGTCGAGGATCTGGTCGAGACGCTCCGGCGGGTGAACGGCGACGGCCTCAGCCTGCTGCTGGTCGAGCAGGACGTGGTGACCGCGCTCGAACTGTCGGGCCGCGCCTATGTGCTCGACCGGGGGCGGATCGTCCTCGGCGGCCCGTCCGCCGTCCTCGCCCGCGACCCGGCGGTGCGCAAGGCCTATCTCGGTGACCTCACAGGAGCGCCCGCATGAGCGACGACCGCCCGCGGATCGACTACTATTTCAGCTTCATCTCGCTCTGGTCCTATGTGGGCGGCCTGACGTTCCAGGATCTGGTCCGGCGAACCGGGGCCGAGGTCACGTTCAAGCCGATCGACCTGCTCGCGGTCTTCGCCGCCGGGGGCGGAAAGCCCGTCAAGGAGCGCCCGACGCAGCGGCAGGCCTATCGCCTTGTGGAGATGAAGCGGTGGCGCGAGATCCGGGGCGTTCCGCTGACGCTGCATCCGAAGTTCTATCCGGCCGATCCCTCGCTCGGCCACCGCGTGCTGCTGGCGGCGCTGCGCGAGAACCGCGACGTTTCCGCCTTCGCCCATGCCGGGCTCAAGGCGGTGTGGGCGGACGAGCTCGACATCGCCGATCCGGCGACGCTGGTCCGGCTCGCCGACGACAGCGGCCTGCCCGGCGCCGAACTGCTGCGGCGCGCGCACGACGACCCGACGCTCGCGGCGGAGGAGGGCGCCCTGACCGAGGAGGCGATCGCCCGCCAGCTGTTCGGCGCCCCGTTCTACTTCTTCCGCGACGAGCCGTTCTGGGGGCAGGACCGGCTCGATCTGCTGGAGCGCGCGATCACGGAGCGGCCGGCGCCGGTTCCGTTCACGCCGGTCGCGTGAGGCTCCGCGCGGCGAGACGCCAGTGGCCGAAGACGCGGGCGGTCTCGTAGGCTTAAACAGGCGCGGCCATGGTCCGGGCTCGCGGACCGGAGGCGGCGGAGGACGACGGCATGGCGAAGCGGCAGTTGAAGCTCGGGGCCTTCATGCGGCCCGTCAGTCTGCACACCGGGGCCTGGCGCTATCCCGGCGCCTATCCGGACGCGAACTTCAATTTCGAGCACATGAAGCGCTTCGCCCGGCGGCTCGAGGAGGCGACGTTCGACGCCTTCTTCATGGCGGACCACCTCGCGGTGCTGAACATGCCGCCGGATGCGCTGAAGCGCAGCCACACCGTGACCTCGTTCGAGCCGTTCACGCTGCTGTCGGCGCTCGCCGCGGTGACGGAGCGGATCGGGCTGGTGGCGACCGGGTCGACCACCTTCGATCTGCCCTATCACGTCGCCCGCCGCTTCGCCTCGCTCGACCACATCTCGGGCGGCCGGTCCGGCTGGAACATCGTCACCACCTCGAACCCGGACGCCGCGCTCAATTTCGGGCTCGACGACCACATGGAGCACGACGCGCGCTACGCCCGGGCGCGGGAGTTCTACGACGTGGTGACGGGCCTGTGGGATTCCTTCGCCGACGACGCCTTCGTGCGCGACGTGGAGTCCGGGGTCTATGTGGACCTCGACCGCATGACGCGGCTCGACCACAAGGGCCCGCATTTCTCAGTGCGCGGCCCGCTCAACATCGCGCGGCCGCCGCAGGGGTGGCCGGTGATCGTGCAGGCCGGCGCGTCGGATCCGGGACGCCAGCTCGCGGCCGAGACCGCGGACGCCGTGTTCTGCGCTCCGAGCCGGCTCGCCGAGGGGCAGGCCTATTACGCCGATGTGAAGCGCCGCGCCGCGGCCGCGGGGCGCGATCCCGACCATATCAAGATCCTGCCCGGGGCCTTCCTCGTCGCCGGCGACAGCGTCGAGCAGGCGCAGGAGAAGCGCCGCGCGCTCGACGCGCTGGTGCATGTGCACAGCGGCTTCGGCTCGCTCTCCACGATGCTCGGCCATGACGTCTCGGGTTTCGATCCGGACGGCCCGCTTCCGGACCTGCCCCCGACCAACGCCAGCCGCAGCACCCAGGACAAGATCGTGTCCTTCGCCCGCCAGGAGAACCTGACGATCCGCCAGCTCGCCCATCGGGTCGGCGGCTATTCCGGGCTCGCCTTCGTGGGGACCGCGCGCACGATCGCGGACAGCATGCAGGAATGGCTCGAGGCGGACGCCTGCGACGGGTTCAACGTCATGTTCCCCTACCTGCCGGAGGGGCTCGACGACGTGGTCGACAAAGTGGTGCCGGAGCTGCGCCGTCGGGGCCTGTTCCGCACCGCCTACGAGGGCCGCACGCTGCGGGAGAATCTGGGCGTCCCGCGCCCGGAGAACCGGCGCGTCTGAGCGCCTTATGTCAGGCGTCGACGGTGTAGGCCGCCTCCGTGGGCGCGCCCGGCAGCAGCGGCGGCCCGAAGGCGGAGACGCCGCCGTAGAACGTCGCCTCGGCGTAGCCCGCGTCCTCTTCGACGGACTGGACGAACCGCACCAGATCGCTCGCGACCTGACCGGCGATCTCCCAGTGCGGCGAGTGGCCGGCGCTGGCGTAGTGGATCGCCTCGATGTGGGGCACGCTCCGCATCAGCGCCACCTGCGCGCCGCGGTTGAAGACGCCGTCCCGCGCGCCCCAGAGCGACAGCGCCGGCACGCGGATCGTCGCCGGCTCGGCGGCGGCGGGCTCGGTCAGGAGGCCGTCGAGCGCCTCGCGCCAGGTGCGGGCCGACAGCCGGCGGCTGTCGACGACCAGCGCCCGCCGGCGCGCCTCCCGCACGGCGGGCTCGAATTCGGCGGTCTGGAACGTGTCGATGAACTCGTCCGTGACCACGTCGCCCAGCTCCTCCAGCTCGACGCGCACCGCCGTGAGCGTGGCGTTGCCCGCGGCCGTCGGCGCGGCGCCGATCAGCGTCAGGCTGCGCAGCAGGTCGGGCCGGCGCTCCGCGACGCGCTGCGCCACGATCGAGCCCAGCGAATGGCCGACGAGATGGACGGGGCCGGAGGCGACCGCGTCGAGGAAGGCGATGGCGTCGTCGGCGAAGTCCGCGACCGCATAGGTTCCGGCGTCGCCGGTGCGCCCGTGGCCGCGCTGATCGAGGGCGAACACCCGGAACCCGTCCGCGAAGGCCGGAAGCAGCGGCTCGAATCCGCGCCAGCTGTCGCCGTAGCCGTGCAGGAGCACGACCGTCGGGCCTGTGGTTCCGAAGGCGACATAGTGGTAGCGCACGCCGCCGATCAGGATGAAACGGCTTTCGGGCCAGGTGGTCTTGACGGTCATCGCTGCGCTCCGGGTCTCGGTCGCGCTCCGCGGCCCGGCTTAAGGCGCCGGACCGCGGAGCGTTCAGGGGGTCAGTAGTCGAGGCCCGCGGCCGGGTTCGGGGCGGCGCCCTTCTCCCTCGGCAGCTCCGCCACCAGCGCCTCGGTGGTGACGAGCAGGCCGGCCACGGAGGCCGCGTCCTGCAGGGCGGTGCGCACCACCTTCACCGGATCGAGGATGCCGGCCTCGATCAGGTCTACATAGGTCTCCGACTGGGCGTCGAAGCCGAAGGTGGGCGACGCGTTCTCGAGGATCTTGCCGACCACGATCGAGCCCTCGACGCCGGCGTTCTCGGAGATCTGGCGGATGGGGGCCTCGAGCGCCTTCAGCACGATGTGCACGCCGGCGCGGACGTCCGGATTGTCATGCTGGATCTCGGCGACCGCCTTGCGCGCCCGCAGCAGGGCGACGCCGCCGCCCGGCACGACGCCTTCCGCGATCGCGGCGCGGGTGGCGTTAAGGGCGTCGTCGACGCGGTCCTTGCGCTCCTTCACCTCGATCTCGGTCGCGCCGCCGACGCGGATCACGGCCACGCCGCCGGCGATCTTCGCGAGACGCTCCTGCAGCTTCTCCTTGTCGTAGTCGGAGGTGGTGTCCTCGATCTGCGCCTTGATCTGGGCGGCCCGGCCCTTGATGGCCTCGGGATCGCCCGCGCCGTCCACGATCGTGGTGTTCTCCTTCTCGATCCGCACCTTCCGGGCGCGGCCGAGCTGCTCGATCGTGACGTTCTCGAGCTTGATGCCCACGTCCTCGGAGATAACCTGGCCGTTCGTCAGGATGGCGATGTCTTCGAGCTGGGCCTTGCGGCGGTCGCCGAAGCCCGGCGCCTTCACGGCCGCGACCTTCAAGCCGCCGCGGAGCTTGTTGACCACGAGAGTTGCGAGCGCTTCGCCCTCCACGTCCTCGGCGATGATCAGCAGGGGCTTCGCCGTCTGCACCACCGCTTCGAGCACCGGCAGCAGCGGCTGAAGGCTCGCGAGCTTCTTCTCGTGGATCAGGATGTAAGCGTCTTCGAAATCGACGATCAGCTTCTCGGCGTTGGTGATGAAGTACGGCGAGAGATAGCCGCGGTCGAACTGCAGCCCCTCCACCACGTCGAGCTCGGTTTCGAGGCTTTTGGCCTCCTCCACCGTGATGACGCCCTCGTTGCCGACCCGCCGCACGGCGTCCGCGATGATGTCGCCGATCTCCTTCTCGCCGTTGGCCGAGATGGTGCCGACCTGCGCGATCTCGTCGGGGGACGACACCTTGTTGGAGCGCTCCACGATGTCCTTGATCGCGACCCCGACCGCGAGGTCGATGCCGCGCTTCAGGTCTTGCGGGTTCAGGCTCGCGGCCACCGCCTTGGCGCCTTCGCGGACGATCGCCTGGGCGAGCACGGTCGCGGTGGTGGTGCCGTCGCCGGCGAGGTCGTTGGTCTTGGAGGCCACCTCGCGCACGAGCTGGGCGCCCAGGTTCTCGAACTTGTCCTCGAGCTCGATCTCTTTGGCGACGGTGACGCCGTCCTTGGTGATGCGGGGGGCGCCGAAGGATCTCTCGATCACCACGTTGCGGCCCTTGGGGCCGAGGGTGACCTTGACGGCGTTGGCGAGAATGTCGACGCCGCGCAGCAGGCGCTCGCGGGCGTCGGCGCTGAATTTCACGTCCTTGGCAGGCATGGGAAGCTCCTTCTAACGGCCGCTCTGGGCCATGGCCTTGAAGCGGAAGGCGTCAGCCGACGACGCCGAGAATGTCGGCTTCCTTGACGATCAGGACGTCGGCGCCGTCGATCTTCACCTCGACGCCGGACCACTTGCCGAACAGCACGCGGTCGCCCGCCTTGACGTCCAGCGCCACCAGTTTGCCGGCCTCGTCGCGCGCGCCCGGCCCGACGGCGATGACCTCGCCCTCCTGCGGCTTCTCCTTCGCCGTGTCGGGAATGATGATGCCGCCCTTGGTCTTCTCCTCGCCTTCGAGGCGCCGGATCAGAACGCGGTCGTGCAACGGTCGAAAGCTCATGCGCAGGTGCTCCGTCGATGGTGAGACGCGCCGTGCGTCCGGCGTCCGGTCGCCGGCGGTCCCGATGAGGTTCTGAGGGGGCGTCGCGCCGAAGAGCGCCCTCCCGCCGACGAAGCCTGTCCAACTCCGCGCACTAAATCAAGTCAATCTATAAAATGAATATATTTATGTTGACGGCCCGGGCGACGTGGCGGAGCATCGGGCTCTTCTCGCTCACGAAGCGAGGCGCGGACGCAGGCGGCCGCCTGCGTCCGGATCGGCAGCAAACCAAGGTGCGCTCATGGCCACGATTACGAAGACCTTGATCGGCGAGTCGCTGGTCGGCGAAGGGAATGAAGTCGCCCACATCGACCTCATCATCGGCCCGCGCGGGTCCACCGCCGAAACGGCCTTCGTCAACTCGCTCACCAACAACAAGGACGGCTTCACCTCGCTGCTCGCGGTGCTGACCCCGAACCTGCTGGCGAAGCCGAACACGATCCTGTTCAACAAGGTGACGATCAAGGACGCCCGTCAGGCCGTCCAGCTGTTCGGCCCGGCCCAGTACGGCGTCGCCAAGGCGGTCGTGGACTCGGTCGCCGAAGGCGTGATCCCCGAGGACGAAGCCGACGACTTGTTCATTTCGGTCGGCGTGTTCATCCACTGGGAAGCGGCCGACGACGCCAAGATCCAGCAGTACAACTACGAGGCCACCAAGGAAGCCCTCAAGCGCGCCGTCACCGGCGAGCCGAAGGCCAAGGACGTCGTGGCCCAGGTCGCGACCGCGAAGCACCCCTTCGCCGCCAACTAGAGCGGAAACCACCCTGGGCAGAACCCGCCTGCCGCCAAGCCGGCAGGCCTGTTCCAGCGGTTGGTCGCTCTCCTGACCGGCAAATGACGGCGGACGGCCCAAAGCGCAGGCTTCGGGCCGTCTTCGTTCGCGCCGGATTGTCTCGCCGCGCCCGCGCCGGCGATCGGACGCCAGCTCTTTTTCGCTCGATCGCAAAATTCCCGCATCGCGCGCTGGACAGCATCACACTATTTAATATAGCGATTTAGTGGATTATTTAACCGACGACGGCGAGGTCGCTCGTGCCGCACATCCGTTTCGGGATCTGGGCCCCGGTTCATGGCAACCGGGCCGCCGCTCACGATCCGCTCGAACCCTATGACGCCTCGTGGGAACACAACCGCGACACCGTGCTTGAGGCCGAGGCGCTGGGCTATGACGCCACGCTGGTGGCGCAGCACACCGTCAACCCACATTTCGCCGAGCGCGACCAGCTGGATTCCTGGACCGCGACCGCGGCGCTCGCGGCGGTGACGAGCCGGATCGAGCTGATCTCCGCCATCAAGCCGGGCCTGTTCCATCCGGTGGTGCTCGCCAAGATGGCGCTGCAGATCGAGGAGATTTCCGGCGGACGCTTCGGCCTGAACCTCGTCAACGCCTGGAACCACGCCGAATTCGAGAAGGCGGGCCTGCCGTTCCCGGAGCACGACGCCCGCTACGCTTATGGGCGGGAGTGGCTGTCCGTCGTGCGGCGGCTGATCGGCGGCGAGACCGTCACCCATCGGGGCGACCACTTCACGGTCGACGACTACACGCTGCGCCCCGCGAGCCGCCACCGCGCCCGGCCGAGGATCTATCTCGGGGGCGAGTCCGAGCCGGCGCGGGCGCTTGCGGCCGACCTCAGCGACGTCTGGTTCATCAACGGCCAGCCGCTCGACTCCGTGGAGGCGCTGATCCGCGACCTCAAGGCGCGTCCGAGGGCCGGCGCGCCGCTCGGCTTCGGCCTATCGGCCTTCGTGATCGCGCGGGAGACCGAGGCGGAGGCGAAGGCCGAACACCGCCGGCTGATCGAGCTTGCGGAGAAGGACAAGCCCGCCAAGGCGATCCAGGCCTCGAACACCGACCCCAACGTGGTGATGTTCCAGACCATGGCGCAGCGCAGCTTCGTGGGCACCAACGGCGGCACCGCCGCCGGCCTCGTCGGCTCCTACGATCAGGTGGCGGAGCGCATCGACGCCTTTTCGCGCGTCGGCGTGGAGCTGTTCATGCTGCAGTTCCAGCCGCTGCGCGCCGAACAGCGCCGCTTCGCGGAAGAGATTTTCCCGCGCTTCGGCCGCGCCGCGAACCCCTCCCGTCCCGCTCTTAAATCGGAGGCCCTATGAGCCTCGCCGACATCCGCCTCACCGAAACCTACGTGGGCCGCAAGACGGAGCGGGCGCCCGCCCGTCCGCCGGCCCCGCGCGCCCGCCGCGCCGGACGCTCCAACGGCGCGCTGTTCGCGCTGTCCTGGGCGGCGCCGGTCCTCGTCCTGATCGTCTGGGAGGCGCTGTGCCGCTCGGGCTATGTGGCGCCGCAGATCCTGCCTGCGCCCAGCAAGGTGGCGCTGACGGCGTGGAAGCTCGCGCTGGCGGGCAGCCTGTTCTCCGATCTCGGCGTCAGCCTGCTGCGCGCCGCCACCGGCTTCGCCATCGGCGGGCTTCTGGGCTTCACGCTCGGCGTCGCGGTCGGGTTCTCGCGCGTCGCGGAGGCCGCGATCGACCGCAGCGTGCAGATGGTGCGCGCGGTGCCGTTCCTCGCGGCGCTGCCGCTGACCATCATCTGGTTCGGCGTCGGCGAGGGGCAGAAGATCTTCCTCGTCTCCCTCGGCGTGCTGTTCCCGATCTACGTCAACACGGTGCTCGGCATCCGGCAGGTGGACCCCAAGCTGCTGGAGCTCGCCCGCGTGCAGGGGCTCACCGGCTGGGCCACCATCCGCCGGATCATCCTGCCGGGCGCGCTGCCCTCGATCCTGACCGGCGTGCGCTACGCGCTCGCGGTGGCGTGGCTCGCCCTGGTGGTGGCGGAGACGGTGGGGGCGCAGGCCGGCCTCGGTTTCCTCGCCATGGACGCGCGGGAGTTCCTGCGCACCGACGTCATCGTGCTGACGATCGTGATCTACGCCGCCATCGGCGCCGGGTCGGACGCGATCGCCCGGCTGCTGGAGCGGCGCCTGCTGCGCTGGCATCCGAACTTCGCGGGGGCCGGACGATGAGCCTCTCGGTGGTCGCCAACCGTCCCGCGGTCGCGGTCCGCGGGCTCGTCCGCCGCTACGGCGCGCGCACCGTCATCGACGGGCTCGACCTCGAGATCGCGCGCGGCGAGTTTGTGGCGCTGCTCGGCGAAAGCGGCTGCGGCAAGACCACGCTGCTGCGCGCCCTGTCCGGCCTCGACCCGATCGACGGCGGCGCGGTCGACGCGCCGCGCCGGCCCGCCGTGGTGTTCCAGGAGCACCGGCTGCTGCCGTGGGACAGCCTGTGGCGCAACGTCTCGCTCGGCCAGCCCGAGAAGGGCGCGCGCGAACGGGCGGCGGAGGCGCTGGCCGAAGTCGGGCTGGGCGAACGTCTCGACGACTGGCCGCGCAACCTGTCCGGCGGACAGTCCCAGCGGGTCGCGCTCGCCCGCGCGCTGGTGCAGGAACCGGAGCTTCTGCTGCTGGACGAGCCCTTCGCCGCGCTCGACGCCCTGACGCGGCTCAAGATGCAGGCGCTCGTCAAGGAGCTGGTGGCCCGCCACCGGCCGGGCGTCCTTCTCGTCACCCACGACGTCGACGAGGCCATCGCGCTCGCCGACCGTGTGCTGCTGATGCGCGACGGCGCGATCGCCTACGAGCGGACGCTCGACGGCGCGACGACGCCGGACGCCGTGCGCGGCGAACTGCTCGCGCAGCTTGGTGTGCCGGCGCCGTCGCGCCGCGCCGCCGACGCCGCCTCCACTCCCCAACCGGTCGCCTGAAGGCCTGAAACACCATGTCGTTCTTCAAGACTCCCTCTCGCCGCTCCTTCATCGCGACCTCGGCCGTCGCCACCGGCGCGCTCGCGCTCGGCCTCAAGCCCGACGGCGCGCTGGCGGCGCGCAACACCGACAAGGTGCGGCTGACCTTCGGCCCCTCGGGCGGCCTGACGCTGATCGCCAAGGAGCGCGGCGCGCTGGAGAAGTCGCTCAACGACCAGGGGATCAAGGTCGAGTGGGTCGGCCCGTTCCCGAACCACGCCCCGACGCTGCAGGCGGTCACGGGCGGCAGCGCGGACTTCTCGTTCGGCGGCTCCACCACGCCGGCGCTCGCCGCCATCATCGCCGGCTCGCCGCTGGTCTTCACCCAGTTCCTGATCTACCGGCCGCGCACCACGGCGATCATCGCCAAGGACGGCTCGGGCATCGACAAGGTCGAGGATCTCGTCGGCAAGTCGGTTGCGGTGAACCGCTCCGGTCTCGGCGAGTTCCTGCTGGTCGCGGCGCTGGAGAAGCACGGCGTCGACCGCTCGAAGGTGAACTTCGTCTATCTCAACCCGCCGGACGCGGCCCCGGCGCTGGCGTCGGGCAAGGTCGACGCCTGGTCCATGTGGAGCCCCGGCGTCGACATCGCGCGCCATGAGTACAAGGCCCACGACGTGTTCCTCGAGGAGCGCGACCTCGACTTCCAGATCGACTTCACCACCTGGCTGACCTCGCGCAAGTTCGCCTCCGAGAACGGCGACATCGTCCGTCTGGTCAACAAGGCGTTCCAGGACGAGGCCGACTGGGCGACCGCCCATCCGGAGGACGCGGAGAAGATCGCCCAAGGCACGCCGCCCCGCTACGGCGACGCGGTGCGCGATCGTTTCCTCGCGCTGAAGCGCCGCTACGAGATCCACCCCGTCACCGACGAGGCCTTCGTGGCGCAGCTGCAGAAGGCGGCCGACTGGCTGGTGGAGCGCAAGGTTCTGCCGGAGCAGGTCAAGATCACCGACCTTCTGGCGCAGGTCTGACGGGGAGGCGGGAGCGATGAGGCCGTTTTTCGCCGCCGCGCTTGCGGCCTTCGCGCTCTCCGCCGTTCCGGCGCTGGCGGACACGATCCGCATCGGCACGGTGCCGGGCGGCTACGGCGACTCGATCGCCGCGGCCGCCGAGGAGGCGAAGGCCAAGGGGCTCGACGTCCAGGTCGTGGAGTTCACGGACTGGACGACCCCCAACGTCGCGCTCCAGTCCGGCGACATCGACGTCAACTACTTCCAGCACCGGCCCTTTCTCGACAACGCCATCCAGCAGCGCGGCTACGAGTTCGCCGATCTCGGCGTCGGCGCGCTCGCCAATGTCGGGCTCTATTCGCTGAAGCATAAGAGCCTCGCCGACATCCCGCAGAACGGGACGGTCGCGATCGCGAACGATCCGGTGAACCAGGGCCGCGGCCTGCTGCTGCTGGAGAAGGCGGGGCTGCTGAAGCTGAAGGAGGGCGTCGGCTATCTCGGCTCGCTCGACGACATCGTCGAGAACCCGAAGAACCTGAGCTTCACCGAAGTCGAGGGCCCGCAGCTGGTGCGCGTCACCGGCGACGTGGACCTCGCGCTCGGCTACCCGCATTTCATCGTGGCCTCCAAGGCCTTCGACGCGCGCAGCGGGCTCGCCTACTCGGGCATCGAGGACAAGCGGTTCGCGATCCTGTTCGTGGTGAAGAAGGACCGCGCGGCCGATCCGGACCTCAAGGCGTTCGTGGAGGTCTACCAGTCGTCGCCGAAGGTGCGGGCCGTGCTGGCGAAAGCCTTCGCGGACGATCCCAAGCTCTACGCGCTGGCGTGGCTGAATGACTGAGGCGGTGGCCCTCGCCGCGTGGCGCGATCGCGACCGGGCGCCGCCCGAGAACGACGGCGGCGCGGACGCGCGCGGGGCCACAGCTGACGCCCCGGTCGCGATCCAGTTCCGCGGGGTGGCCAAGACCTACGTCTCGCCGAAGGGCGAGATCGGGGCGCTGAAGAACATCGATCTCGCCATCCCCGAGGGGCGCGTCTTCGGCGTCATCGGGCGCTCGGGCGCGGGGAAGTCGAGCCTGCTGCGGCTCGTCAACCGGCTCGAAAGCGCGACCTCCGGAACCGTGATCGTCGGCGGGCGGGACGTCGGGACCCTCGACGGCGAGGCGCTGATCGGCCTGCGCCGCCGGGTCGGGATGATCTTCCAGCACTTCAACCTGCTCGCGTCCAAGACGGTGGCCGAGAACGTGGCGCTGCCGCTGAAGGTGGCGGGCTGGCGGCGCGCCGAGATCGACGCGCGCGTCGCCGAGATGCTCGATCTGGTAGGTCTGGCGGACAAGCGCGACGCCTATCCGGGCCGCCTGTCCGGCGGGCAGAAGCAGCGCGTCGGCATCGCCCGCGCGCTCGCCGGCCGGCCGGACGTCCTGCTCTGCGACGAGGCCACCTCCGCGCTCGACCCCGAAACCACCCAGTCGATCCTGGCGCTGCTCCGGGACGTCAACCGCGCGCTCGGCATCACCATCCTGCTCATCACCCACGAAATGAGCGTCATCCGCGACATCTGCGACGACGTGCTCGTGCTGGAGAAGGGCGAGATCGCGGAGACCGGCCCGGTCTGGCGCGTGTTCGGCGCGCCGCGTCATCCGGCCACCAGGGCCCTGCTGGCGCCGCTCTACCGCGAACTGCCGGAGGATCTGGCGGGCCGGGTGCTGCCGACGCCGCCGCGCCACGGGGGCGAGGCGCTGGTGGAGCTGTCGCTGACCGGCGAGCGGGCGCAGGACCTCGGGGCGATCACCGCGTCGCTGGGGGCGTCCGCCCGGATCCTGACCGCGACCCTCGACCGCATCGGCGGGCGCACGCAGGGGAGCGTGCTGGCGGCGCTCGCCGTGAAGTCCGGCGCGCGCCTCGACCTTCCCGCGAACGCACGGGTGATCGGCTATGTCGCCGCAGATGGTTGAGCGCCTCTGGCGCGCACTCTTCGACACCGTGCAGATGGTGGGCGTCTCGGCGGGGATCGCGCTGCTCGCCGGCGTGCCGCTCGCGGTGCTGCTGGTCACGTCCCAGCCGGGGGGCCTCGCGCCCGCGCCGGCGCTCCACCGGGTTCTCGGCGCGCTCATCAACGGCTTCCGCGCCACGCCCTTCATCGTGCTGCTGGTGGCGCTGCTGCCGGTGACCCGCTTCCTGACCGGCACCACCATCGGCGTCTGGGCGGCGATCGTGCCGCTCGCGATCTCGGCCACGCCGTTCTTCGCGCGCATCGCCGAGGTGTCGCTGCGGGAGGTGGACAAGGGCCTGATCGAGGCCGCGCAGGCCATGGGCTGCCGCCGCCGCCACATCGTCACGCAGGTGCTGCTGCCCGAGGCGCTTCCGGGCCTCATCGGCGGCTTCACCGTCACGGTCGTCACCATGATCGGCGCCTCCGCCATGGCGGGCGTGGTCGGGGCGGGCGGCCTCGGCGACGTGGCCATGCGCTACGGCTACCAGCGCTTCGACACCACGGTGATGGCCGCCGTGATCGTCATCCTGGTGGCGCTCGTCACGATCGTCCAGCTTTCCGGCGACCTCGCTGTGCGCCGCCTGAAGGCGCGCTGAGGAACCCGCCCGTGTCCAAAGAGATCCTGTTCAACGCCTTCGCCATGAACGCGGTGGGGCACCAGTCGCCCGGCCTGTGGCGGCATCCGCGCGACCGCTCGGGCGAGTATCATCGGCTGTCCTACTGGACGGAGCTCGCGAAGACGCTGGAGGCCGGGCTGTTCGACGGGCTGTTCCTCGCCGACGTGCTCGGGGTCTACGACGTTTATGGCGGCTCGCCGGACGCGGCGCTGCGGCACGGCACGCAGGTGCCGGGCGGCGACCCGTCGCTGATCGTGTCCGCCATGGCGGCGGTCACCCGCGATCTCGGCTTCGGCGTCACCTCGAACCTCACTTATGAGCCGGCCTTCCCCTTCGCGCGGCGTATGTCGACGCTCGACCACCTGACCGACGGGCGGGTCGGCTGGAACGTGGTCACCGGCTATCTCGACAGCGCCGCGCGGGCCGCGGGGCTCACGAAGCAGCGCGCCCATGACGACCGCTACGCGGTGGCGGACGAATACATGGACGTGGTCTACAGCCTCTGGGAAGGCAGCTGGGACGACGACGCGGCGGTGCGCGACGTCGCGCGCGGCGTGTTCACCGATCCGGAGCGGGTGCGGCCGGCGGTCTATCACGGCCGGCACTTCTCGCTCGACGCGGTGCATCTGGTCGAACCGTCGCCCCAGCGCACGCCAGTGATCTACCAGGCCGGCACGTCGCCCGCCGGCCGCGCCTTCGCCGCGCGCCACGCCGAATGCGTGTTCGTGTCCGGGCCGAGCTACGCCGCGCTCAAACCGCGCGTGGCCGACATCCGCCGTCTCGCCGTCGAGGCGGGGCGCGATCCGTCCGCCATCAAGGTCTTCGCGCTCGCGACCGTCGTGACCGGCCCGACCGACGCCGCGGCCGAGGCCAAGCTCGCCGACTTCCGACGCTATGTCAGCCCCGAAGGCGCGCTGACGCTGATGTCCGGCTGGACCGGCGTCGACCTCTCCACCTACGGGCTGGACGACGAGGTCCGGCATGTGGAGACCGACGCCGGGCGGACCGCGCTCGAGAACATCACCCGCGCCGATCCGTCCCGGGTCTGGACGGTGAGGCAGGTCGCCGAGCATGTGGGGATCGGCGGCATCGGCCCGGTCTTCGTCGGCTCGCCCGCGACGGTCGCCGACCAGATGGAGGCGTGGATCGCCGGGACCGACGTGGACGGCTTCAACCTCGCCGCCGCGGTCGCCCCGGAGACCTTCGAGGATCTGGTCGAGCACGTGGTGCCGGAGCTCCAGCGCCGCGGGCGCTACAAGCGCGCCTACACGCCGGGAACGCTGCGCGAGAAGCTCGGCGGCGCCGGGCCGAAGCTGCCGTCCTCGCACCCCGCCGCCAGCTTCCGCTCGCCCCGCTCCCTCGCGCAGGCGGCCGAATAGTCTCCCTCAAGCGAGGAGTTCGCCCATGACCGTCGTCGCCCGCGCCGCGCGTTTCGCAGGCCCCGCCATTCCCCGCCTCGGCTCGCCCGACTTCGCGGCGCTTCTCTCGGAGATCGCGGCCGGGGCCTCGGAGCGCGACAGCGCCCGCGTCCTGCCCCACGAGCAGATCGGCCTCATCCGCCGCGCGCGGCTCGGCGCGCTGCGCCTGCGCGAGGAGGACGGCGGCGCCGGCGTCTCGCTGCGGGAGCTGTTCGCCACGGTGGTCGCGCTCGGCGAGGCCGATCCGAACGTGGCGCAGATCCTGCGCAACCATTTCGGCTTCGCGGAGCGCTTCGGCCAGCCGGCCCCGAACGACGCGCACCGGCGCTGGGCGGCGCTGATCGCGGGCGGCGAGATCGTCGGCCTCGCCATGACGGAGCTCAACGGCCGCAATGTGGGCGGCGTCGACTTCGACACCAAGCTCAGCGTCCGGGGCGACGGCTACGTGCTGAACGGCGTCAAGTATTTCAGCACCGGCAGCCTGTTCGCGGACCATGTCATGGTGCGGGCGCAGGACCTGTCCGGCCGCTTCGTCACTGCGGTGATCCCGACCACGCGGGAGGGCGTGACGCTGGTCGACGACTGGGACGGGTTCGGCCAGCGGCTGACCGGCACCGGGACCACCCGCTTCGACGACGCGCCCGTGCGGCGCGACGAGGCGGTGTTCGACGACGAAAGCCGGGGGCAGGGCTACGACCGGCCCTATCACGGCTCGTTCCAGCAGCTGTTCCTCACCGCGATCGTGGCGGGGATCATCCGCGCGGCGGCCTCCGACGCCGCGGCGCTGGTGAGGCGGCGGGCGCGCTCGTTCTCCTTCGCCCCGGCCGAAAAGCCCGCCGACGATCCGATCCTGCAGCAGGCCGTCGGCGAAATCGCGAGCGCGGCCTTCGCGGCCGAGGCCGCGGTTCTGGCCGCCGCCGACGCGCTCGACCGGGCGGTCGCCTCCCGCACGGACGGCGCGCCCGACTTCGCCGCCGCCCACGAGGGCGCGCTCGCGGCCGCGAAGGCCAAGGTGATCGTGGACGAGCTCGCCATCCGCTCGGGCTCTAAGATCTTCGACGTGGGCGGCGCCACTTCGACCAAGGCGAGCGCCAATCTGGACCGCCACTGGCGCAACGCCCGCACGCTCGCGACCCACAACCCGGCGGCCTACAAGGCGCGCAGCGTGGGCCAGCACCTGATCTCCGGCGAGAACGTGCCGCTTACCGGATTCTTCTGAACCGTCATCGGTCGCACGGGCGCAGGCGCAGGCCGGTCTCTCCGGAGGCGCCGCCGCGCGCATCTCCCTGGGGCCGGCGCGCCGCCGGGGAAGCGCACATCCGGCAACTAATTACTTTTGATTCATTCAATAGATTTTGTAGACAAACTACGACTTTCGTAGAACGCTTTTGAAGGACGCCCTCAATGTCTCTGGTCTCGCGTCGCGCCGTGCTCGGTGGGAGCCTGGCGGCGCTTTCGATCGCCGCCGCGCCAAAGCCGGCCCGCGCCGGCGCCGTCACGGTCGAGGTCGGATACGTCCCCTTCGTCACCATCGCGCAGCTGTTCGTCATCGCCGAGGAGGGCTGGGCGAAGGAGGCGGGGATCGACCTCAAGCCGGTGCGGTTCAGCTCCGGCCCGGCGCTGATTCAGGCGGTCGCCTCGGGCAAGTTCGAAGCCACCTATTGCGCCGTCTCGCCCGTCACGGTCGCGCGCGCGGCCGGCGTCGATCTGAAGATCGTCGCCACCAACGGCATCGAGTCCGTGTCGCTGGTCGCGGGCGGGCCGCTCTCGGACGCCTTCGGCAAGGCGAAGTCGCCGGCGGAGGCCTTCGCGCTGTTCAAGAGCGCGCACGGGCGCCCGGCCAAGCTCGGCGCGCTGCCGAAGGGCACCATTCCGGATTCGGCGCTCCGCTTCTATCTGGAGGCCAACGGCGTTCCGGCGTCGGACACCGAGATCCTCGGGCAGGGCGAGGAGCAGGTCCGGCAGGCGCTGCTCGCCAAGGCCATCGACGGCGCCGCCATGCCCGAGCCGGTGATCAGCATCGCGCTCGCCAAGGACCCGACCGCCCGCGTGGTGGCCAACGGGCGCCAGCTGCTGCCCGGCCAGCCCGGCTTTGTGCTGTCGCTGCGGGAGTCCTTCATCAAGGCCCATCCGGAGGCCGCGCGGACGCTGGTGGCGCTGAACGACCGCGCCACCGAGCTGATCAAGACCGATCCGCAGCGCGCCGTGAAAAGCGTGCTCAAGCATCTCGGCCGCGGCCTGATCCCCGAGGACGTGCTGCTGACGGCGCTGACCTCGCCGTACAACCCCGTCTCCAGCGATCCCAACCTCATTCTGGCGAGCACCGAGCAGTTGCAGGACTTCCAGGTCCGGATCGGCGCCCAGTCCAGGGCGATCCCCAACGACGAGCTGTTCGACCTCAGCTTCTACAACGCCCTGAAAGGCGGGCGGTGATGGCGTCCGCGCCGTCCCGCCGCGCCTCGGCGCTGACGTCGGCCGCGGCCGCGGCGCTGTTCCTGCTGCTCTGGGAGGCGTCGTCCCGCACCGGGCTTCTGCCCACGGTGCTGGCGCCGCCGCCGAGCAGCATCATTCCCGCGTTCCGCACCGAGTTCGCGAGCGGGCTCTGGGTTGAGAACGTCGTCTCCAGCCTCACCCATTACGCCTGGGGCGTGGTGATCGGCAGCGTGCTCGGCATCTCGCTCGGCGTCGCCGCCGCCCTGTGGCCGATCGTGGACGCCGCGCAGGAGGGCATCGCCCGGCTGCTGCGGCCGATCCCGCCGATCGCGTGGATCCCCTTCGCGATCATCTGGTTCGGCATCTCCGAGGCCGCCGCCGCCTTCATCATCGCCATCGGCGTGTTCTGGCTGAACTACTTCGCCACCAGCACGGCGGTGAAGTCGGTGGACCGGGACTTCATCGAGCTGGCCCACGCCTTCGGGCAGGGAAGCTTCGTCAACCGGCTGGCGAAGGTGATCCTGCCGGGGGCGGCCCCCGGCATCTATTCGGGCCTCAGGGCCGGCCTCGGCATGGGCTGGATCGCGGTCCTCGCCGCCGAGCTGTTCGGCATCACCGGCATCGGCCAGCGGATGATGGAGGCCTCCGGCGTCCTCGCGACCGACGTCGTCATTCTCTACATGGCCACCATCGCGCTGCTTTACACGCTCTCGGACGGCGTTCTGGTGTGGCTCAGCAGGCGGACGCTCAAATGGATGCCGTGACGACCCTGCGCCCCGCGGAGCGCCCCGTGGTGCGACTGCGGAACCTCGCCTTCGGCTATCCGGGCGACCGGTCGTCGATCGTGCTCCACAACCTCGACCTCGACGTCGGCCACGGCGAGTTCATCGCGCTCGTCGGCAAGTCGGGCGTCGGCAAGTCCACCCTGCTGCGCGTCATCGCCGGCCTCGCCCCGCCCGTGCGCGGGACCGTGGAGGTGGAGCCCGCCAAGGAGCCGGGGTCGCGCCCCCTCGGCCTCGTGTTCCAGGACGCGCGGCTCCTGCCCTGGCGCAAGGTCGTCGCCAATGTGGAATACGGCCTCGAGGGGCTGGTGCGGAGCCGGCAGGAGCGCCGGGCGCGCGCGCTGGACGCGCTCAGGCTCGTCGGCCTCGGCGACTATGTGGACCGCTGGCCGCATCAGCTGTCCGGCGGCCAGCGCCAGCGCGTCGGCATCGCGCGGGCGCTGGCGCTGCGTCCGAAGCTGCTGCTGATGGACGAGCCCTTCGGGGCGCTCGATCCCGTCACGCGGCTGACGCTTCAGGACGAGCTGCTCGCGATCTGGCGCAACACCGGCGCCTCGATCGTGTTCGTCACCCACGATCTCGACGAGGCCACCTACCTCGCCGACCGCGTCATCCTGCTGGGCGGCAGCCCCGCGCACATCGTCCGGGAGTTCTCGGTCGACGCGCCGCGCCCCCGCGCCCGGGACCGCCACCGGGGCGAGTCCGGCGCCTCCGCGCTGCATGTGGAGGTCTACGAGACCTTCACCGCCGCCGCGCAGTGACCCTCCCGCGGGAGGGCGCCGCCCTCCCGCTCTCTCCTTCCGGACCCTCGCGCCGCGCGCGCGCCATTCAGAGGATCAGCATGTCCGCCTCGAACTCCGTCGACCAGAACACCGTGCGGCGCCGCGGCGTCGGCCTGCGCGCCCTGAACGCCGACAAGGCCTCTCCCGGCTTCACCCTGTTCGCGCCCATCACGGGCGCCGGGCAGGTCTATCTGATCGACCTCAACGGCGAGATCGTCCACCAGTGGAACCTGCCGCATCCCCCCGGCTCCTACGGCTACCTGCTGCCGAACGGCAACCTGTTCTACAACGGCAAGACCACCGAGAACCTCGACAACGTGCCGTGGTGGTTCAAGGGCGGCGTCGTGCTGGAGGCCGCGCCCTCGGGCGAGATCGTCTGGGAGCACCGCCACCCCGACCATCACCATGACGGCCGCCGCCTCGCCAACGGCAACACGGTCATCCTCGCCACCGAGCGCGTTCCCGCCGACCTCGCCGCCAGGGTCCAGGGCGGCCTGCCCGGCACCGAGCTCGCCGACGGCGGCATCCTCGCCGACGTCATCCACGAGGTGACGCCGGCCGGCGAGATCGTCTGGAGCTGGCACGCCTACGAGCATCTCGATCCGGCGGTGGACATCATCACCGCCCACGACAAGCGCGAGGAATGGAGCCACGCCAACACCGTCGGCGAGCTGGCGAACGGCGACTTCATCCTGAGCTTCCGGAATCTCTCGACCGTCGTCATCGTCTCGCGCGCCACGGGCGAGATCGTCTGGAAGCTCGGCCGGGAGGCGCTGTCGCACCAGCACTATCCGCACGAGCTCGAGAACGGCAACATCCTTGTGTTCGACAACGGCACCTATCGCGAGAACGTGGCGCTGAACTTCTCCCGCGTCGTCGAGTTCGACCGCGCCACCAAGGAGGTGGTCTGGCAGTACACCGACACGCCGCCGCAGAACTTCTTCAGCCCCTACATTTCCGGCGCCCAGCGGCTGCCCAACGGGAACACGCTGATCACCGAGGGCAACTACGGCCGCATCTTCGAGGTCACGCCCGACAGGGAGATCGTCTGGGAGTTTGTGAACCCGCATTTCGGAACGCAGCAGATCACGAGCGACGCGTCGCCGGCCGTGGCGGGCGAGCAGAACTCCGTGTTCCGGGCCTTCCGCTACGCGCCGGAGCAGATCCCGTGGCTGAAGGTCTGAGCGCGCCGCGATCGCGCGGGCGCCTCGCCCGCGACCTGTTTCACGCCGTCAGCGACAGGGGCGTCCAGAAGCGGGCGCTGCTGGTGGCGGTGGTCGTGGGCGTCATCCTCAACGCGATCAACCAGGGCGACCGCATCCTCGCGGGCCAGTCGCCCGACGTGGTGAAGCTGATCCTGACCCACATCGTCCCCTACTGCGTCGGCGTCTACGGCGGCGCCACCGCCATCCTCGGCCGCCGCTGATACGAAATCATGCTCAGGCCGTGGGCGCCGCGCCTTGCGCGCGGGCCACGGCCTGTTCGAAGCGCAGGCGGGTCGTGGCCTCGACCCGCGTCAGCTCGAAACGCGCCGCGATGAGGCGGACAAGGTCGCCGCCCCAGCTGGTTTCCCGGACGTGGCGGGCGAGGCCGGCGAGTTCGCACAACGGGATGTCGGCGTGGCCGCGCACGGCCGCGGGCGCCGCCCGGAAGCCGATCACCGTCGCCGGCGGCAGGCTTCTCGGCCAGACCACGACCCGCTCGTCCTCCCCGACGCGCGCGCAGTCTAATGGAATCGCGGCGAGGATCGTCTCCCGGATGCGGCCTCCCGAACGGGCGAAGCCGTGCGCGCGCGCGACCCGCCGGATCAGCACGTCGTCATAGACCGGCGCCTCCGCGGCGAGCACCTCCGCGATGAGCTCCGCCAGCGTCTCCCGGTAATCGGCGTCGTGGAACCGGTCGGCGTCGAGCCGCGGCCGCCATGCCTCCAGATCGGCCGGCTGATAGGCGCGCGGATCGGCCGGCGCCTGCGGCGCGCTGGCGGCCTCGACGGGTTGGACGCGCTCGGCGTAAACGGGAGGCCGTTCCGGTTCGCTTTCGGGCGCGGCCGCCACGGCGTCGTCGGGAAGCGTCGCCGGCTCCTCGTCGCGAAGGTCTGCGCCCGCGTCCGCCGCGAGCGGCGGGGCGTCGGGCAGGTCGTCCGACGCCGACCCCACGTCGTCTGGTTGATCGTCGTTCGGCTTGGCGTCGTGTTCAGCGGTCGCGGCGGCTTCGGCGGCGGCGGCGGCCTTCCGGCGCTCCTCCTCAAGGTCGTCGCGCAGTCTGGCGTCCAGCTTCTCGATCGCGTCCTGCGCGTTCATCCACCAGTCCGCGCTCCAGACACGGCGGATGCGCCATCCAAGGCTGGTCAGCACCATCTCCCGCAGCCGGTCGCGGTCGCGCGCGGTGGCGGAGGAGTGATAGGTCGCCCCGTCGCATTCGACGCCCGCCAGATAGAGGCCCGGCCAGTCGGGGTGGACCACGCCCAGATCGATCCGGAAGCCGGACACGCCGACCTGCGGATGCACCGTCCAGCCGCGCGCCTCCAGCGCGCCCTGCACCGCGGCCTCGAACGGCGATTCATGGGTTCCGCTCGTCGGCGCGATCGCTTCGGCGAGCGCCTTGGCGCCCCGGTCGGCGAATTCGAGGAAATGCTTGAAGTCCCGCACCCCGCGGGCGCCGGAGCGGCCGAGATCGATCTCCTCCGGCCGCAGCGAGGCGTAGACCAGAAGGGATTCCCGCGCCCGCGTGATGGCGACGTTCAGCCGTCGATGGCCGCCCTCCTTGTTGAGCGAGGACACCGTGGTCGAGATCTTTCCCGCGGGATCCCGTCCGACCGCGATCGAGAACACGATGATGTCGCGCTCGTCGCCCTGCACGTTCTCGAGGTTCTTCACGAACACCGGCTCGGGCCATTGCGCCTTGTCGAAGAACCGCTCCAGCTCCGGCCGGGACCGTCGGGCCTCGTCCAGCAGATTCTCGATCAGACGCTGCTGTTCGCCGTTGAAGGTCACGATTCCGAGCGAGCGACGCCGCGCCGCGAAGGAGGGCTCGGTCATGATGGCGATCACGTCGGCGACGAGCGTGTCCGCCTCCGCGCGGTTCACACGCGCCTTGCCGCGCTCGTAGATTCCGTTCGGCACGTGGATCAGGCGCACCGCCCGATCGTCGGTGACGGGCGAGGGGAAGGTGATCAGACGGCCGCCATAGTAATGGGCGTTGGAGAAGGCGATCAGGCTTTCGTGGCGGCTGCGATAGTGCCAGTCGAGACGCCGCTGCGGCACGTTGGCGGCGAGGCATTCGTCGAGAATCGACTCCTGGTCGGCCACGTTCGAGCCGTCCTCGATGTCGTCGACGCCGCGGTCGCCCACATTGGTCGGCGGCAATTGCTCGGGATCGCCGACGATGATCGCCTGCCGGCCGCGGGCGATGGCGCCGATCGCGTCCCAGGGCGATATCTGGGACGCCTCGTCGAAGATCACCACGTCGAACGGCTCCCGATCGGCCGGCAGATACTGGGCGATCGACAGCGGGCTCATCATCAGGCAGGGCGTCAGCGTGGTGAGCGCGTTCGGCATGCGCGAGAACAGCTGGCGCAGCCGGAGCTGGCGCGACCCCTTCTGCGAAGCGAGTTCGCGCGCCAGCGCGCCCCATTCCGGATCGGCGCCGAACGCGCTCGGCGCGGGCGCGCCGCCGCCAAGACGTCGCCGCACCACGCTCTTCGACAGTTCCGCCACGCGAAGGTCGGCGGCGCGGAAGCGGGCGATCGCGTCCTCGTGCCGCTCCACCATGAATCCGCGAAGGACCGGGTCGGCGCTGACGACGTGATCGATCCACCAGCGCGCATAGGCGTTTTCGAACGCCTCGTGGATCTGAGGGCCCGACAGGGCCCCGCTCTCCAGCGCGCGCACCAGCGGGCCAAGGCCCATGTCCCGCGCGCGGGCCGCCTGCCGGCGCCACGCGCACCAGGACTGGGCGCGGTTCAGGCTCGAACTCCAGCGCTGAAGCGCCGCGATGGTCTGATCGATCCATCCCGGTCCGGTGAAGAGCGGCTTCTCGGGTTCGTCCCTCGCCGCGAGCTTGCCGAGAGCGGTGATCGCATCCCCGGCCTGCCGCAAGTCCGTACGGAAGGCGTCGCACAGCGTGCGGGCGCGCTCGGTCGACGCCACGTCCGCCGCCAGGGCCGCGGCGTTCCGGGCGGCGTCGTAGCCGCCGAAGTGGGTGGAAACGGCCTCAAGCACCTGGGCGGCCTTCTCGGCCCAGGCGATCGCCGGCGCGAAGGCGGACGCCGGGGTGGCGGGGTCGGCCAGACGGGGCGAGAACACGTTCAGCCTGTCGGCGCCCGCGGCGCCGGCGCGCACGAAGCGCGCCGCGTCGATCAGCGCCGCGATATCGGGACCGAGGTTCTCGGGCAGCGGGCCGTCCGCATAGGGCTCCAGCTTCAGTCGAACCTTCGCCACGCGCGAGCCGCGCATCAGGAAGTTCGACGTCTGGGCCTGGATCCAGTCGTTCTGAAGAGCGATCAGATCGAGGTCGAGCCAGCCCGGGCGGTACTTTCCGACCGTGCGCGACGCCTTCTCCTCGACGCCGGCGTGAAACCGCTCGCGCGCGTCGATCGCGTCTTTCAGGTCGCGGGCGTCCGCGCCGAGAAAGCGCACGCCGTCGCGAGCGTCGGGCAGCGCCAGCATAAAGCCGAGCAACGCGAGGCCGCGCAGCCCCGCATGGGTCTGCGTCAGCGGCTCCAGCCGGGTCGCCTGCGCATAGGCCTTGGCCGACGCGTCGAGGCGGTGAAGGGCCCCGGTCACCGCCTCGATCGCGCCGGTAAGCTCCGTCCGCCAGATCGGAGACCAGTCAGCCGCGCCCATGCCCTGCAGCGGGTGGTCGGCGAGCGGGCCCGCCGCGCTGATCACCGTGCGCAGCTCGTGGCAGACCGCTCGGAGGTCCTGAAGCGTCTGGGGCGTGTGCGCCTTGTGGTCGCTCCAGGACAGGGCGACGCCGGCGTCGCCCCGCATCGCGCGCCCGAACGCGTCGTAGGCCGTCATGCCGTTTTCGCGACGGCGGTGCAGCGCGTGGACGAGGCCGTTCAGCTCGTCGCGAAGTCCGGCGAGCTCCGCGGTGGCGTCCGGCCAGGCGTCCACCTGAGGCGCGACGCGCTCGTGCCAGGCGGTCTTCAACTGGGCGAGGACGCTCGACTTCTGCGCTTTCGTGGAGTGCACCTCGAGGCAGTATTCGCCAAGCCCGATGTCGTTGAGCCGGCGCTGCACCACCTCCAGCGCCGCCGTCTTCTGGGAGACGAACAGCACCGTTTTTCCGCTCGCCAGACATTGCGCGATCATGTTCGCGATCGTCTGGCTCTTGCCGGCGCCGGGCGGCCCGAACAGCACGAAATCCTTGCCGTCGGCCGCGGCGAGCACGGCCGCGAGCTGGGACGAATCCGCCGACAGCGGCGCGAAGATCTGGTCCGGCCTGAAATCGCGGTCGAGCGACGCGGGCTCCGGGAACGACCACCCGTCGCCGTAGGAGTGGGTCGGCGTGTCGACCAGATGCCGGACCAGAGGACTGCGCTTCAGGGCGTCCCGGCGCTCCACCAGGTCCTTCCACATCAGGAACTTGGTGAAGGAGAAGGCCGAGAGCGCCACGTCGCCGTCGCTGACCTCCCAACCCTCGAGGTCGCGCACATGGGCGCGCGCGATCCGGAACACGCGCGCCACGTCGATGCCGGACTGGTCGACCGGCATATCGCCCTCGAGATCCGGCATGCGCAGGTTGAAGTCCGCGCGCAGCATCTCGAGCAGCGTGGGATTGATCCGCGCGTCCTCGTCGAGGATCGTCAGCCGGAAGCCTGCCCGCACGCTCGATCGGTTCAGCGCCGCAGGGATCAGCAGAAGCGGCGCCCGGCAGCGGCTTGCGCCGCCTCTTTTCGGTCGCCAGTGCAGGGAGCCGACGGACAGGAACAGGACGTTCGCGCCGCCTTCCTCGAAGGCGTTCTTCGACAGCCGATACAGCTCCAGCAGCCGGTTCTCCAGCTCCCGCTCGGGCAGCAGCGCGTGGACCTCGCCGCGCGCCTGCGTTTCCGCGAGATAGCGTGTCCGGCCGTCCTCCTGCCGGTCGCGGGCGAACACCTGCCGATCCCGCTCGTCGCCGCCGTCGAGCACGTCGGCCCGGGGCAGGATCTTGAACGCCTGTCCGCCGGACAGCGCGTCCTCCAGAGCGGCCACATCCGCGCATTCGAGCTCGATCGTGGCCTTGCCCGGCTTGAAGTTCAGCAGCTTGTTGCGCAGCGTGAGGTCGAGCAGCTTCCGTTTCCAGACCTCCAGCCGGTCGCCTGTCGTCTCGGCGACATCCGCGATAGCGAGGGTCTCCACGAAGCTCGGCGCCGCGCCCAGCTCCTGCTTCAGCGGCTCGGCCGGCGCCGAGGCGATCGGCGGCTGGGCCCCGTCCGAAAGCTCCATCGGCCGGATGCCGCGGTAGCGGGCGCGCCGGATGTCGAGAGCGATCTCCAGCCCCCGTTCGGCGTCGTCCTCGACCTGATCCGAGCCGGATTCCACCGCGCGGGCGAAAGCGGCCGGAGGGTCGCTCGTCAGCAGCGTGGTCTCGATGAAGATCATCTCCTCGAGATCGCGCCGTTTCCGGAGCGCCTGCATGTCGTCGATCATGACGGCGGGAAGCTCGTCCTTCGCAAGCAGCAGGCCGACGAAGGCGTGCCCCGTCGTCAGCACGACGACCGGGTTCAGACCCGCCTGTTCGAGGCTCGCCGCCAGCAGCACGGTGAGATCGAGGCAGGTTCCCACCCGGCGGTCGAGGACGTCGCGGGGGCCGCGCACCTTCTGGCCGTACAGTTCGAAGCTCGCCGGCGGCAGCACATAGGTCACGCGCCGGTCGGCGATCGCGGCCCAGATGGCCTCCGCCATCTCCCAGACCCGCGCCTTCCGCCCGCTGGCGTATCCGTCGAACGCGGTGGACCGCCCGGCGGCCGAAAGCTTGGCGGCGGCGTCGCTGAGCACCACGTCAATCGCCGGATCGTTCGGGCGCACGAAGGCGGCGAGCAGTTCCGGCGCCGCGCCGCCGCCGCCCCAATGGGTCGGAGGCAGAAGCCTGAGAGGGACCGTCTCCCGGGCGATCTCTTCGCGGCCGGACGAGACCACGATCTTCAGCTCCATCCGCGCGGCTTCCGTCACGGCGGCGAGCAGCGACGTGTCGAGCCTGACGTCCGGGGTCGGGATGTGGTGGCGGCCGCCGGCGATGACGCCCTCGATCCGCAACGTCGTCGCGGTGATCGCCGGCGGTTCGCTCGACAGCGTGATCGCGATGTCGGCGAGGTCCGTTTCGCCGTCATTCGTGAGCGTGAGCTCGCGGATGATGGGGATGGCGTTCTGATGGTGCGCGATGCTGACGTGCTCGTAGGCCGAGCAGGCGATGTTCACGTTCGAGGCCAGAACCACCGCGCCCTCCGAGTCGAGGGGGACAGCCTATCTCCACGCGCAGGAGTTGAGCAACTCAACAGAGATATACTCCTTTTGGACGACTGAGATGCGGCGGCCACCCCTGTCGCGCCGCTTGGAAGGCGACATCAAGGCCCCCGCCGATCGTCCAAAACGCGAACGGCCGGCGCTCCTTGCGGGGCGCCGGCCGTTCGCGCGTGTCGGGAGGTCAGGGCTTCGCGCGCGTCTCGTCGGACGTGTCCGTCGCGGCGGGCTTGCTTGCAGGAGCCGCGGCGGAGAGCAGGGCTTCGGTCGGGTTGGCGCCGCCGGCGAAGCCGGCCGCCTTCAGCAGCTCGTCGAGCACGGGGCGCTGGGCGCTGTAGTTCAGGAGCTGGCCGGCGAGGCCGTCGCCCAGCCCCACGCCCGCGCCGCCGCCGGCGTCGCCGCCGCGGCCGAGCATGCCGCCGGTGTCGAAGATGCGGATGTCGGAGATCTTCTCCACCGGCTTCACGATCTCGGCGAGCGCGGCCGGGATGACCTGGATCCGGGCGCGGGTCAGCTCGAACTCGATGACGCGGGCGTCGAGCACGTTGCGGGCCTCGTTCTTCAGCCGCTCCGCCTCGGCCTCCGCCTGACCGGTGGCGACGGTGGCCTCGGCGCGGAGCTTGGCGGCCTCCGCGTCGGCGGTGGCGGCGATGCGGATGGCGTCGGCGCGGTCGGTGGCGGCGTTCTTCTCCGCCTCGGCCGCGACCGTCACGCTGGTCGCCTCCACCTCGGCCGCCTTGCGGGCGGCGATGATGGAGATCTCGCGGTCGCGGTTCGCCACCTCGACCGCCTGCGCGGTGGAGACCTTTTCAGTGGCGGCCACCGCCATGGCGCGGGCGTCCTCGGCCTGGGCGCGGGCTTCCGACTCCGCGCGGCTGCGCTCGGCCACCGCGATGGCGGCCTCCTGCTTGGCGATCTCGATGTCGCGGTCGGCGCCGGTCTGGCGCTGGCGCACGGCGAGCTTGGCTTCGATCTGGGCGGTCTCGCGCGCCTTGCCGGCTTCGGCCTCGCGCTCGGCGATGGCGCGCTCGCGGTCGATGCGCGCCTCTTCCTCGGAGCGGACGGCCTGCTGCTCCTTGGCCGCCACCTCGGCGCGGGTGGAGGCGGCGATGTTGGCGATGTCGCGCTCCTGGGTCAGCTCGGACTCGCGCTGGGTGCGCTCTATGGCGAGGGTCTGCTGGCGCGCCTCGAGGTCCTTCTGGGAGATGGCGACCTCGGTGTTGCGCACCACCTCGTTGCGCTCCTTGCGCCGGTCCTCGGTGATCTTGGTCAGCGAGGCGAGGCCCTGCGCGTCGAACACGTTGTTCGGGTTGAAGTGGCGGATGTCGGTCTGGTCGAGGCGGGTCAGCGACACGGATTCGAGCTCGAGGCCGTTCGACTGCAGATCGGCGCCCACCGCCTCCTGCACCGCCTTCACGAAGTCGGCGCGCTTCTCCTGCAGCTGGTTCAGCTCCATGGTGGCGGCGACGGAGCGCAGGCCGTCCACGAACTTCGCCTCGATCAGCTGGCGCAGCTCCTCGGCGTTGTTGGTGCGTTCGCCGAGCGTCTGGGCGGCGAGCGCGATGGAGTCGGAATCGGGCTTCACCCGCACATAGAACTCGGCGCCGATGTCGACGCGCATGCGATCCTTGGTGATGAGCGCGTCGCTTTCGCCCCGGCGCACCTCCAGCCGCAGCGTGTTGAGGTTGACCCAGGCGATGGAGTGGAACACCGGCAGCACGACGGAGCCGCCGTCGAGCACGACCTTCTTGCCGCCGAGGCCCGTGCGCACATAGGCCTGATCGCGCGTGGAGCGCTTGTAGAGGATGGCGAACACGAGGCCGACGCCGAACAGCGCCGCGAGGCCGATCGCGGCAGGCACAAGGATGTCCATGGGTTACGTTCCCCCGTTCGTGAGATGCGGCGGCGGCAGGCTCAGCCGCCGAGTTCCTCCGGCGCCAGAACCGCGCTGAAGACGTTGTTGGAGAGATCGACCAGAAGGGCGGGCGCGCCCTGCGGAATGTCGGGCGTGGCCACTGCGGCGCGGGCGCGCACCATGTGCCAGTTGCCATGGGCGTCCTGCACGCGGACGTTGCCCGGCAGGCCCTGATCCAGCGGGCCGACCGTCACCGCGCCCACCCGGCCGACGAGATCCTCCAGCCGGATGACGTAGGTCTCGTCGCGGGGGATGATCCGCCCGATGACGCCGCTCGCGGCCCGCACGCCCGGAACCGTGACCACGGCCGCGCCCGCCGCCGCGACCAGCGCCGGCAGCGGGGCGGCGACCGCGCTCGCGATCTGCTGGATGACGAAGCCCGCCATGGCGAACAGGCCGAGCGCGATCATGACCAGCACCAGAAACGGCACGCGGCCGACGTTGATCCAGCTGAACAGACCCGTCCCGCCGTCCGGCCCGTGCTCGATCCCGAACGACTTCTCCACCAGATCGCTGAGCTGGAGGCCGATCAGCATCATGACGAGCTCGATCCCGACCACCGCGAACAGCATGAGAGCTGCGACGGCGAAGGGGCGCGCCTCGGGGGCGAAGACGAGATCCATCGCGGTTGTCCGTTACGCCCGGGTCTTGAAGCGGGCGAGCCGCTCCTCGATGGCGCTGTCGCGGCTGAGCTTCTCGAGCTCGTCCAGCTCGGCGGCGTTGGCGACGCCGCCCGCCGACGGCACCCCGGTGACGCGGGCGATGGCGGCGCTGGCGCGGTCCGCCGCGGCGGCGGG
>NZ_JBHTMX010000002.1:0-97551 GCF_042679725.1 Methylopila musalis | reverse complement strand
CGTGGTCCACCGGGCGCGGCAATCTCGCGGCGAGCTTCGGCGTCACGCTCGCCCTGCCGCCGGCGACCGCCGCGACGCTCGGCTTCGTGGCGGGACTGGCGCTCGAGCAGGCGCTGCGCGCCGCCGCGCCGTCGCTCTCCACCCCCACCACGCGGGCGGAGCTGAAATGGCCGAACGACGTGATCGTCGACGGCGCCAAGCTCGCCGGCATCCTGCTGGAGGCGGACGCCTCGGTTCCCGGCCGCCTGTCCGTCGCGGTCGGCATGGGGGTGAACGTGGCCGCGGCGCCTGAAGGTCTGCCCTATCCGGCGGCCAGCCTTGCGGCCCGCGGCGACGCCACCAGCGCGGAACAGCTGTTCACGGCGTTGACGGACGCCTTCGCCTCGTGGTTCCACATCTGGGACGACGGCCGGGGCTTTCCCGCGCTGCGCAAGGCCTGGATGGCGCGCGCGGCGGGGGTGGGGCGCCCGGCGCGGGTGGATGTGGGCGGGCGCGTTCTCAGCGGCCTGTTCGAAAAGATCGATGATGAGGGCCGCCTCGTGCTACGAGGCGACGATGGAGCGCCTGTCGCGGTGGCGGCGGGCGACGTGCATTTCGGGACCGTGGCCACGGTCCGAGAATAAGGGTGCGGATGGCGCAGGATCTGGTTTTCGTTCCCCTCGGCGGCGTGGGGGAGATCGGCATGAACGCCGGCCTCTATGGTCTCGGCGAAGGGCGCAAGCGGCGCTGGCTGATGGTGGATTGCGGGGTGACGTTCGGCGATCCCGTCACGACGCCGGGCGTGGACCTGATCATGCCGGACATCCGCTTCGCCCTGTCCCATGGCAAGGCGGTGGAGGCGATCATCCTCACCCACGCCCATGAGGACCATTACGGCGCGCTGCTCGACCTGTGGCCGCAGCTGAAATGCCCGGTCTACGCCACGCCCTTCGCGGCCGGCCTGCTGGACGCCAAGCGCGCCGCCGAGCGCGAGGCGCCGAAGATCGACGTGCGGGTGGTGGCGGAGGGCTCGCGCTTCTCCGTCGGCCCCTTCGACGTGGAGATGGTGCCGGTCGCCCATTCGATCCCGGAATCCACCGCGCTCGTGCTGCGCACGCCGGCGGGCGTCGTGATCCACACCGGCGACTGGAAGATCGACCGCACGCCGGTGCTCGGCCGCCCCACGGACGAGGAGCGGTTCCGCGCCATCGGCGAGGAGGGCGTCGCGGCGATCGTCGGCGATTCGACCAACGCGCTGCGCGAGGGCATCTCGCGTTCGGAATCGGAAGTGGCGGCGAGCCTCGGCGAGCTGATCCGCAACGCGCCCGGCCGGGTCGCGGTCACCACCTTCGCCTCCAATGTGGGGCGGCTTCGGGCGGTGGCGGACGCCGCCATGGCCTGCGACCGGCAGGTGGTGCTGGTGGGCCGCGCCATGGCCCGCGCCACGGAGGTCGCGCGCGAGCTCGGCTATCTTGAGGGCGTGCCCGAGTTCCTGAGCCCGGACGCCTTCGGCTATCTGCCCCGCGACAAGGCGGTGGCGCTGATGACCGGCAGCCAGGGCGAGCCCCGCGCCGCGCTCGCCCGCGTGGCGGAAGGCGATCACCCGCAGGTGACGCTCGCCAAGGGCGACCGGGTGATCTTCTCGTCCCGCGCCATTCCCGGCAACGAGAAGGCGGTCGGCCGCATCATCAACCGCCTGATCGAGGGCGGGGCCGAGGTCATCACGGACCGCACCCACTTCGTGCACGTCTCCGGCCACCCCCGGCAGGAAGAGCTCGCCATGCTCTACGGTTGGACCAAGCCGAAGGTGCTGGTGCCGGTGCACGGCGAGGAGGCCCATCTCCACGGCCACGCCGCCTTCGCCCACGCCGTGGGCGTGCCGAAGGTGGTGCGGGTGCGCAACGGCGACGTGGTCCGCCTCGCGGGCGGCCCGGCGGAGATCGTGGACGAGGCTCCGGTCGGCCGCCTGCTGAAGGATGGCCGCGTGCTGGTCAGCGGCACGGAGTCCACCATCGGCGAGCGCCGCCGGCTCAGCTTCGCCGGCGTGGTGTCGATCGCGCTCGCCTTCACCGAACGGGGTGAGCTTTCGGGCGAGGTGTCGGTGCGCTTCACCGGCCTGCCGCCCCGCGACGACGAGGGCACCCCCATGCTGGAGGTGCTGCGCGACACGGTGCTGGACTGCCTCGACGGCCTGCCGCGCCAGAAGCGGCGCGACCCGGGCGTGGTGGAGAAGGCGATCGACCGCGCCGTGCGCGGCGAGCTGCAGCTCGTATGGGGCAAAAAGCCAATATGCCATGTGAGCGTGCTGGGGGTATGAGCGGGCGTCGGCGCGGCGCCGCGTCTCGCGTTCGGCTCCTGAGCCGAATGTGAGCGGCGGGTCCGCGCCGGTCGTGCGAAGCTCGCGGCGGTCCGGCGTGACCCCAACCTTCTCGGAGCCCTGCCTATGATCGGCCGTCTCAATCACGTCGCCATCGCCGTGCCGAACCTCGCGGCCGCGACCGCGGTCTACCGCGACACGCTGGGCGCCAAGGTGACCGAACCGGCGCAGGAGCCCGAGCACGGCGTCACGGTGGTGTTCATTGAGCTGCCGAACACCAAGGTGGAGCTGCTGGAGCCGCTGGGCGAGAACTCGCCGATCCAGGCGTTCCTGGACCGGGCGCCCGCGGGCGGCATCCACCACGTCTGCTACGAGGTGGACGACATCCTCGCCGCGCGCGACCAGCTCAAGGCTCAGGGCGCGCGCGTGCTGGGCTCGGGCGAGCCCAAGATCGGCGCCCACGGCAAGCCGGTGCTGTTCCTGCATCCGAAGGACATGCTCGGCACCCTCGTGGAGCTCGAGCAGGCGTGATCCTTCCGATCGTCAGCTGGGTCGCGATCTATTTCGTGATCTGGTGGATCGCGCTGTTCGCGGCGCTCCCCTTCGCCGGCCGCAGCCAGGCGGAGGAGGGGGTCGTGGTGCCAGGCTCCGAGGCCGGCGCCCCGGCGCGTCCCAACTGGAAGAAGCTCGTCCTGCTGAACACCGTGATCGCGACCGCGGTGTTCCTGCTGCTGATGTGGCTGCTGACCCAGACCCTGTTCAGCCTCGACGACGTGCCGTTCCTGCCGAAATACGGCGTGTTCTGACGTTTTTTTGTCAGTCATGCGCAGCGCGGGCGCTCGCGCGTCGGGAGCGTTTCAAGTCGTGGATGCCCGAGACAAGCTCGGGCATGACGGGTTTTGGACGCGCGCTCGCTCCACGCTGATCCGGCCAAGACGGGACGCTCGGGAGCCGGCCTCAATGCCGCAGCCAAACGTCGTCATGCCCGAGCTTGTCTCGTGCATCCACGACTTCGCGACGCTGACAAACCCGCTCCAACGTCCGTCAGCACGCCACGCTCCCGCGTGACGACCCGCACCGATGCAGTATTCCGGACAAAAAAAAGCAGAGCATGGCGCTCTGCTTTTCGGCAGTTCTCGATCGTGTCCGTGTCGTGAGCGCCGCGAGCGGTGCGGGACTTCGGCGGCTCACATGAGGCGATAGGGATCGCCTGCGGACATCCTCCCAAGACTTGGGCCTGATTGCTCCGGCGCGTCGCGCCTTCGGAGACCCTTTGTTATGGAAAAACCCTAGACCCGCTTTCGACGCCTGTCATCTAGCTGAAAGTCCAAGCTAAAAAATGATGCATGACCACGGGCGCGGCGCCGGCCGCCGTGTGCGCGCAGGGGCGCAAACGGACGTCCGGACGGCGGGCGCACTTGTGTTTTGCGGGGGCATCGGCTTTCGTTCCGCCGCGTCCGGCGCGGCGCGTTCGCGTCGCGTCGCCGCCGTCTCCCACCGAACCGTCCGGGCCTTTTTCATGCGTGTCAGCCGTTACTTCATGCCGATCCTCCGCGAGGCGCCGAAAGAGGCTGAGATCGTTTCGCACCGGCTGATGCTGCGCTCCGGCATGATCCGGCAGGAGGCGGCCGGCATCTACGCCTGGCTGCCGCTGGGCCTGCGTGTGCTGAACAACATCACCCGCGTCATCCGGGAGGAGCAGGAGCGCGCCGGTTCGGTGGAGCTGCTGATGCCGACCATCCAGCTCGCCGAGCTCTGGCGGGAAAGCGGCCGCTACGACGCCTATGGCAAGGAGATGCTGCGCATCCGCGACCGGCACGACCGCGAGATGCTGTATGGGCCGACCAACGAAGAGATGGTGACGGAGATCTTCCGGTCGAGCGTGCGATCCTACAAGGACCTGCCGAAGAACCTCTACCACATCCAGTGGAAGTTCCGGGACGAGGTGCGGCCCCGCTTCGGCGTGATGCGCTCGCGCGAGTTCCTGATGAAGGACGGCTACTCCTTCGATCTCGACGCCGCCGGCGCCCGCGTGTCCTACAACCGCATGGTGGTGGCCTATCTGCGCACCTTCGCCCGGCTCGGCCTCAAGGCCATCCCCATGGCGGCCGACACCGGCCCCATCGGCGGCGACCTCAGCCACGAGTTCATCATTCTCGCCAAGACCGGCGAGAGCGAGGTGTTCTGCCACAGCGACTATCTGGATTTCCCGACGCCCGAGGCGACGGTGAACTTCGACGATCCGGCCGAGCTGCAGGCGGAGGTGGACCGCTGGACCAGCCTCTACGCCGCGACCGAGGAGAAGCACGACGAGGCCGCCTTCGCCGCCGTGCCGGAGGAGAAGCGCCTTTCCGCCCGCGGCATCGAGGTCGGCCACATCTTCTACTTCGGCACCAAGTATTCGGAGTCCATGAAGGCCTATGTCACCGGGCCGGACGGCAAGGACACGCCGGTGCACATGGGCTCCTACGGCATCGGCCCGTCGCGGCTCGCGGCGGCGATCATCGAGGCCGGCCATGACGACGCCGGAATCATCTGGCCGGATGCGGTCGCGCCGTTCAAGGTCGGGCTGGTCAACCTCAAGCCGGGCGACCAGGCGACGGACGCGGCCTGCGACGACATCTACGCCAAGCTGACGAGCCAGGGGATCGACGTGCTCTACGACGACACCGACGACCGCGCCGGGGCGAAGTTCGCCACCATGGACCTGATCGGCCTGCCGTGGCGGCTCGTGGTCGGCCCCAAGGGCCTCGCCGCAGGCACGGTGGAGCTGAAGCGGCGCGACGGCGGCGCGGCGGAGGCCCTCAGCATCGAATCCGCGCTCGCGCGCCTGCTCGGCTGAACCGGCGCATGGCCGCCTCCCGGACGGAGAACGCCGCCGGCGACGACGCGCCGGGCGGCACCCGGCCTTTTTCGCCGTTCGAGTGGATGGTCGCGGGCCGCTATCTGAGGGCGCGCCGCAAGGAAGGCTTCATCTCCGTCATCGCCGGCTTCTCCTTCCTCGGGGTGACGCTGGGGGTGGCCACGCTCATCATCGTCATGGCGGTGATGAACGGGTTCCGCACCGAGCTTCTGAACAAGATCCTCGGCATCAACGGCCATGTGGTGGTGCAGCCGCTCGACGGCCCGCTCACCGACTACGCCAGCCTGACCGAGCGCTTGTCCAAGGTGGCGGACGTGCGCTTCGTCATCCCGCTGGTGGAGGGGCAGGCGCTGGCCTCGTCCGGCTCCGCCTCCGGCGGCGTGCTGGTGCGCGGCATGCGGGCGCAGGATCTTGGCAAGCTGCAGCTCGTCTCCCGCACCATCCGCGAGGGCACGCTGGAGGGCTTCGACGACGGCGACGGCGTGCTGATCGGCCGGCGGCTCGCGGACCAGCTCGCGGTGCGCGCCGGCGACAGCATCCAGCTGATCTCCCCCAACGGCGAGGTGACGCCCATGGGCGTCACGCCGCGCATCAAGAGCTACCGGGTGGCGGCGATCTTCGAGATCGGCATGTCGGAATACGACGCCGCCTTCGTGTTCATGCCCTTCACCGAGGCGCAGGCCTATTTCGACCGCAACGACGACGCCTCCGCCATCGAGGTCTATCTGGAGCATCCGGATCTGGTGGACCGGGTGAAGCCCGAGCTCCACAAGGCGGCGGGGCGCGCGGTCTACATGATCGACTGGCGGGAGCGGAACCGCACCTTCTTCTCCGCGCTCGAGGTGGAGCGGAACGTGATGTTCCTCATCCTCACCCTGATCGTGCTGGTGGCGGCGCTCAACATCATCTCCGGCCTGATCATGCTGGTGAAGGACAAGGGGCGCGACATCGCCATCCTGCGCACCATGGGCGCGACCAGCGGCGCGGTGATGCGCATCTTCCTTATCACCGGCGCCAGCATCGGCATCGTCGGCACGCTGTCCGGCTTCGTGCTTGGCATGGTCGTGTGCTGGAACATCGAGTCGATCCGGGCCTTCCTCGCCTATGTGACCAACACCGAGCTGTTCTCGCCGGAAATCTACTTCCTCAGCCGGCTCCCGGCCGATCCGAACGCGGGCGAGACCGCGACCGTGGTGCTGATGGCGATGGCGCTGTCGGTGCTGGCCACGCTCTATCCGTCCTGGAGGGCCGCGCGGCTCGATCCGGTGGAGGCGCTGCGTTACGAATGAGCGACCTGTTCGAGGACGACGCCGCCGAGGCCTTCGAGGCCGCGCGCGACGAACGCATGCCGACGCTTCTGCTCGACCACGTGATGCGGCGGTACCGCCAGGGCGCCGACGCGCTCGAAGTGCTGTCCGACGCCTCCATGGCGCTGCATGCGGGCGAGGTGGTGGCGCTGGTCGCGCCCTCCGGCACGGGCAAGTCCACGCTGCTGCATGTGGCCGGGCTGCTGGAACGGCCGGACGGCGGCGAGGTCTATCTCGACGGCGAGCCCACCTCGACCTTGAGCGACGACGCCCGCACCGCGCTCCGGCGCAACCATGTGGGCTTCGTCTACCAGTTCCACCACCTGCTGCCGGAGTTCTCCGCGCTGGAGAACGTGACCCTGCCGCAGCTCATCCGCGGCCTGCCGGCCGCGCAGGCCAGGCAGCGCGCCGGCGAACTGCTGGACTATCTCGGCCTCGGCCACCGCCTGTCGCACCGGCCGGCGGAGCTGTCGGGCGGCGAGCAGCAGCGCGTGGCCATCGCCCGCGCGGTCGCGAACGCCCCCCGGCTGCTGTTCGCCGACGAGCCCACGGGCAATCTGGATCCGGTGACCTCGGCCCATGTGTTCGACACCTTGACGCGGCTCGCCCGCGCCTCGGGCCTCGCCGCCATCGTCGCGACCAACAACCTCGACCTCGCCGGCACGCTCGACCGCCGCATCACCCTGCGCGACGGCCAGATCGTCGATCTCTGACGGCCGGCCGCCGCCTGAGACGGCCGGCGCGCCTCGGCCGCATCATGGCGGCAGGCGCCGTCGCGGCTCGGCGCCGTCTGAGTCGCGCGCGCCGCATAAAAGCCCTCCGACCAACCTGCCCATCCCGAACAGGCTGCATGGCCGAGGTCCGCGCGTTCGCTCCGCGCGAGCGCGCCCCATCCATCCTCACGTTCTCGCGGCTCGACCCTGCGATCCCCTGATCCAGCGATCTCTCACCCCCGCTCCGAAACGCGCGTCGACGCCATCCACAGATTTGTTCTTGACTCCGGACGTTATGAGAACAAAAAATGAACTTAGCAAGTTCAAACACGGGGTGTGATCATGGGTTGGCAGGCGGCGCGGGTGGTGTGCGGCGGAGTGCTTGAACTCTGCGCGGTAAGCGTCTTCATCGGCGCGGTGCTGTTCTGGGGCGTGGCTCTGGGACCGGTCTGAGGCGCCGCGCCGGGAAATACCTGTGCGAACGGGGCTCGGGGCGCGGGGGCGGCGGCCAGGGACGGTCTAGGATCGTCGCGGTGGAGGAGAGCGTCATGGCCAAGGCGGACGGACTGCGGGGCGATCTCGGTTTCGTGCATCTCCATGTGCGCTCGTCGTTCTCCCTGCTCGAGGGCGCGCTGACAGTGGCCAAGCTGGCGTCGATCGCCAAGGCCGACCGCATGCCCGCCATGGCGCTGACGGACAACAACCTGTTCGGCGCGCTGGAGTTTTCCGAGAAGATGGCCGGGGCGGGCGTCCAGCCCATCTGCGGCATGGCGATCGATGTGGAGTTCGCCGATCGGGAGGAGCGGCCGGGGCGGCCCGGGCGCGACGCGCGCCGGCCGCTGATCGTGCTGCTGGCGCAGTCCGAAATCGGCTACCGCAACCTGATGGCTCTCGGCAGCCGCGCCTTTCTCGAAAGCGATCCCACAGACGGCGTGTTCGCGACGCCCGCCATGCTCGCGGCGCATCGCGAGGGGCTGATCGCGCTGACCGGCGGCCCGGACGGCCCGGTGGACAAGCTGCTGCTCGAGGGGGTCGAGGATCTCGCCGCCGTCCGGCTCGACCGTCTGGCGGAGCTCTATGGCGACGACCTCTATGTGGAGCTTCAGCGCCACGGCCTGTCCAGCGAGCGCGGCGTGGAGGGCGCGCTGGCGGAGTTCGCCTATCAGCGCGGTTTGCCGCTGGTGGCGACCAATGGCGCGCGCTTCGGCGATCGCACCGACCACGAGGCCCATGACGCGCTGATCTGCCTCGCGGAAGGCCGCTACCTCGCGGAGAGCGACCGGCGCCAGCTCACGCCAGAACATGGGCTGAAGAGCCGCGCCGAGATGGTCGCGCTGTTCGCCGACCTGCCGGAGGCGACCGCCAACAGCGTCGAGATCGCCCGACGCTGCGCCTATCGCCCGCGCACCATGAAGCCGATCCTGCCGCGCTTCACCTCCGGCGCGGGCGGCGCGGAGGACGAGGCCCGTGAGCTGCGGCGGCAGGCGGAGGCGGGCCTCGCCGCGCGCCTCGCGCTGCATGGCCCCGCGCCCGATCTCGACGTCGAGACCTATGAGAAGCGGCTCGCCTTCGAGCTCGACGTGATTGAGCGGATGCAGTTCCCCGGCTACTTCCTGATCGTGGCGGACTTCATCAAATGGGCTAAGGATCAGGGCATTCCCGTCGGACCCGGCCGTGGTTCGGGCGCAGGCTCGCTGGTGGCCTATTCGCTCACCATCACCGATCTGGACCCGCTCAGGTTCGGGCTGCTGTTCGAGCGCTTCCTCAACCCCGAGCGCGTGTCGATGCCGGACTTCGACATCGACTTCTGCCAGGACCGCCGTGAAGAGGTGATCCGCTACGTCCAGCGCCGCTACGGGCACGACCGGGTGGCGCAGATCATCACCTTCGGCACGCTGCAGGCGCGCGGCGTGATGCGCGACGTCGGCCGCGTGCTGGAGATGCCCTACGGGCAGGTGGACAAGCTCTGCAAGCTGGTGCCGCAGAACCCCGCCAACCCTGTCACGCTGAAGCAGGCGGTGACCGACGAGCCCAAGCTCGCGGAGGCGCGGGCGGAGGACGAGAAGGTCGGGCGGATGCTCGACATCGCGCTCAAGCTCGAAGGGCTCTACCGCCACGCTTCGACCCACGCCGCCGGCATCGTGATCGGCGACCGTCCGCTGTCGGAGCTGGTGCCGCTCTACCGCGACCCGCGCTCCGACATGCCGGTGACCCAGTTCAACATGAAATGGGTCGAGCCGGCCGGGCTGGTGAAGTTCGACTTCCTTGGCCTGAAGACCCTGACCACGCTGACCACCGCGGTCGATCTGCTCAAGCGGCGCGGCGTGGAGATCGACCTCGGCACGATCCCGCTCGACGACCCCGCCACCTACGCCATGCTGTCCCGCGGCGAGACGGTGGGCGTGTTCCAGCTGGAAAGCGCCGGCATGCGCCGGGCGCTGGCGGACATGAAGCCCGACCGGTTCGAGGACATCATCGCGCTGGTCGCGCTCTACCGGCCGGGGCCGATGGCCAACATCCCGGTCTATTGCTCCCGCAAGCACGGGCTGGAGCGTCCGGAATACCCGCACCCCAAGCTGGAGCCGATCCTCGGCGAGACCTTCGGCGTCATCATCTACCAGGAGCAGGTGATGCAGACCGCGCAGGCGCTCGCGGGCTACACGCTTGGCGAGGCCGACATGCTCCGCCGCGCCATGGGCAAGAAGATCCGCTCGGAGATGGACGCCCAGCGGCAGCGCTTCGTGTCCGGCGCGACCGAGCGCGGCATCGGCGGCTCCGACGCATCCACGATCTTCGACCTGCTGGCCAAGTTCGCGGACTACGGCTTCAACAAGAGCCACGCGGCGGCCTATGCGCTGGTCGCCTACCAGACCGCCTATCTCAAGGCGAATCATCCGGTCGAGTTCATGGCCGCGTCCATGACGCTCGACATGGGCTCCACCGACAAGCTGGCCGAGTTCCGCCAGGAGGCGCTGCGCCTTGGCGTCGCGGTCAAGCCGCCTTGCGTCAACCGGTCGGCGGTCGCCTTCGACGTGCAGGACGGCGCGATCCTCTACGCGCTCGCGGCGCTGAAGGGGGTCGGTGCGCAAGCCGTCGAAAAGCTGGTGGAGGAGAGCAAGCGCCGGCGCTTCTCCGATCTCGCCGACTTCGCCCGCCGCATCGACGTCCGCGCGCTGCCGAAACGCGCGCTGGAGCAGCTGGTGCAGGCCGGCGCGCTCGACGCGCTGGAGCCGGACCGCGCCCGGGCGCTCGCCTGCGTCGAGGCGGTGATGGCGATCGCCGCCCGCACCCGCGAATCAGTGGAGCGCGGCCAGTCGGACATGTTCGGCGCCACCGCCGATCCGATTCGGCCCGTCCCCTACGAGGGCTGGCCCTCGGGCGAACGGCTGAAGCGCGAGTATGAGGCGGTGGGTTTTTTCCTGTCCGGCCATCCGCTCGACGATTACCGCGCCTTGCTCGAGAAGCTG
Organism: Methylopila musalis; assembly: GCF_042679725.1. Lineage (NCBI taxonomy): Bacteria > Pseudomonadati > Pseudomonadota > Alphaproteobacteria > Hyphomicrobiales > Methylopilaceae > Methylopila > Methylopila musalis. The sequence continues at coordinate 86,905 of NZ_JBHTMX010000002.1, read as the reverse complement.
CGGCTCCAGCGCTACGGCGACTTCATCAACGCCGCGAAACAGGGCGCGACCGCCGGACGCCTCGCCGCCACCGTGCTGGCGCGCCAGGAGCGCAAGACCAAGAGCGGCAACCGCATGGGCGTGATCACGCTCTCGGATCCGACGGGCCATTACGAGGCGGTGATCTTCTCGGAAGGGCTCGCGAAGCACCGGGACCTGCTCGAGCCGAACACGCCGGTGATCGTCTCGGTCAGCGCCGCGGTCGAGGGCGACGAGGTGCGCCTGCGGCTCGAAAACGTCGAGCCGCTGGACCGGGCGGCGGAGCGGTTGCAGCGGCTGGTGCGGGTGTTCGTGCGCGCGCCCGATCCCGTGGAGACGCTGGCGAAACGGCTGGAGCGCGGCGGGGACGGCGAGGTCTCCGTGGTGCTGATGCTGGAGGAGGGCGCGACCGAGGTGGAGATCCGTCTGCCCGGCAAGTACCGGGTGTCGCCGCAGATCGCGGGCGCGCTGCGGGCGGTGCCGGGGGTGGTGGCGGTCGAGGCGGCGTGAGGCGCGGGCTGAAGGGGGCGGCGGTCCGCGTGTCATCTTAGCGGTTGACACGACCGGGCCCGGCCCCCTAAAGCACCGCCCACGAAAGCGGATCGCCCTTTACGCGAACGCCTTCGTGTCGTCCTCGGCGTCGGCTGATGACGGACAGAACGTGGAGGGGTGCCCGAGTGGTTAAAGGGGACGGACTGTAAATCCGTTGGCTCAGCCTACGTTGGTTCGAATCCAACCCCCTCCACCATCTGTCCGACCAAGAGTTTGCGGGTGTAGCTCAATGGTAGAGCAACAGCCTTCCAAGCTGATGACGAGGGTTCGATTCCCTTCACCCGCTCCAAACTTCTGAGTGTCCCCGCCACGACGGCGGACGCCCACCAGCCGGAGCGCCGGCTGGGTTTTCGACAGACGCTTGCAAAGTTCTGGCCGCCGGGTAAAGAAGCGCCCATGCGTCGATCCGGTCGACCCTGACACACCTCATCCAGCCACCGCAGGACGTAAGCAAGAGCCATGGCCAAGGAAAAGTTCGCGCGGACGAAGCCGCACTGCAACATTGGAACGATTGGTCACGTTGACCATGGCAAGACGTCTTTGACGGCTGCGATCACGAAGATTCTGGCTGAGACGGGCGGTGCGACGTTCACGGCGTACGACCAGATCGACAAGGCTCCGGAAGAGAAGGCGCGCGGGATCACGATCTCGACGGCGCATGTGGAGTACGAGACGGCGAACCGTCACTACGCGCATGTGGACTGTCCTGGCCACGCCGACTACGTGAAGAACATGATCACGGGCGCGGCGCAGATGGACGGCGCGATCCTTGTGGTGTCGGCGGCCGACGGCCCGATGCCGCAGACCCGCGAGCACATCCTTCTGGCGCGCCAGGTCGGCGTTCCGGCGCTGGTGGTGTTCCTGAACAAGTGCGACATGGTCGACGATCCGGAGCTCCTCGAGCTGGTCGAGCTCGAGGTGCGCGAGCTTCTGTCGAAGTACGACTTCCCCGGCGACGACATTCCGATCGTGAAGGGTTCGGCGCTCGCGGCGCTCGAGAACTCGTCGCAGGAGCTCGGCCACGACGCGATCCTGAAGCTGATGGCGGAAGTGGACGCGTACATCCCGCAGCCGGAGCGTCCGGTTGACCAGCCGTTCCTGATGCCGGTCGAGGACGTGTTCTCGATCTCGGGCCGCGGCACGGTGGTGACCGGCCGCGTGGAGCGCGGCATCGTGAAGGTCGGCGAGGAAGTCGAGATCGTCGGCATCCGCCCGACGGTGAAGACGACGGTGACCGGTGTCGAGATGTTCCGCAAGCTTCTGGACCAGGGCCAGGCGGGCGACAACATCGGCGCGCTGCTGCGCGGCACGAAGCGTGAGGACGTGGAGCGCGGCCAGGTGCTGTGCAAGCCGGGCTCTGTGAAGCCGCACACGAAGTTCAAGGCCGAAGCCTACATCCTGACGAAGGAAGAGGGCGGTCGTCACACGCCGTTCTTCACGAACTACCGTCCGCAGTTCTACTTCCGGACGACGGACGTGACGGGCGTGGTGCACCTGCCGGAAGGCGCGGAAATGGTTATGCCGGGCGACAACATCGCGATGACGGTCGAGCTGATCGTTCCGATCGCGATGGAGGAGAAGCTGCGCTTCGCCATCCGCGAAGGCGGCCGCACCGTCGGCGCAGGCGTCGTCGCTTCCATCATCGAGTGATCTCCGGCCTGTCGGCCGCATCCTGAGATTGAAGAGCCCGGCGTCCCACGACGCCGGGCTCTTTGCATTCGGACCGTGCATGCGCGCGACGGACGCGCCGTCGCGGCGGCTGGGGTCTTTGGTTTTGGCGGACGCGCCAGGACCTGCGCCGGGGAAAAGCAGCGCTATGCCGAGATCGTGTCGCGCGGGCGACCAGACGGTCGCGAACCTGTTTTGGGCGGACGCCCGATCGTCTCGCAGCCGGTCGTCGCATTCGCGTCGGCAAGCTCCATCTGCGCGACATGAGCGCCGGCGCGATCATGGGAGGAGATGGAGAGGAGGCGTCAGCCCGTTCTGCGGGCTGCGCACGCCGCTGAAGCTCCATCGCAGGACATGGCCTTGGCCCGACCGCTGCCTCCGCGCAGTCGCAAGGGCGGGGGCGCGTGTGAGACCGCGCAGGTCATACGCTTGTTCAACGGTCGAAGCGACGCGTTGGGTCTTGGGGGCCGCGCAGACCTGTCCAGCGTCGCGCGCGGAGAACGGGCGGCCCGTCGCCGGGGTCGCGCAGGGCGCTGTCGTTCAGACGATCGATGTTACAAAGGGCTTTACAGCGCTCCGCCGTCCGACTAGACAGCACGCCTGCTCTGGTTCGGTGCGAGTCAGCGGCATCGTAGGAGTGTAGCTCAACTGGTCAGAGCACCGGTCTCCAAAACCGGGGGTTGGGGGTTCGAGTCCCTCCACTCCTGCCACGGGCAGGACAGCGACGGGCCTCATACGGCGGCGTCGCTTGGGATTTTCCGGATGTTTGGAGCGTCCGGCGATGACGACAGCGATCAGGGGCGCAGGCTCATCCGGCCGGCGTCCCTTTTGGACGTGATGCGAGGCGATGGCTAAGACCAATCCGATCGAATTCCTGCAGGAAGTGGGCGCCGAGACCGCGAAAGTGGTGTGGCCGACCCGCCGCGAGACGGCGATCACCACGATCATGGTCTTCGTGTTCGTGTTTCTCGCCTGCGTGTTCTTCTTCCTGGCGGATATGGTCCTGCGCACGGCCGTGACCATGATCCTGGGGTTTGGCCAATGAGCGCCGCGGGGCAGGCGGCGGGCGGCCGGCGTAAGCGCTGGTACATCGTCCACGCTTATTCGAACTTCGAGAAGAAGGTCGCGGATTCGATCCGCGAGAAGGCGGAGCAGACCGGCCTGTCGGATCTGTTCGAAGAGATTCTGGTGCCGACCGAGAAGGTCGTCGAGGTGCGCCGCGGCCGCAAGGTGGACGCCGAGCGCAAGTTCTTCCCCGGCTACGTGCTGGTGAAGATGGATCTGACGGACCAGGCCTATCATCTGATCCGCAACACGCCGAAGGTCACCGGCTTCCTGGGCGCGGACAACAAGCCGTCGCCGATCTCCGACGCCGAGGCGGAGCGCATCCGCCAGCAGGTGCAGGAAGGCGTGGAGCGCCCGAAGCCGTCGGTGTCGTTCGAGGTGGGCGAGAACGTCCGCGTGTCGGACGGCCCGTTCGCCTCGTTCTCGGGCGTGGTGCAGGACGTGGACGAGGCGCGCGCGCGCCTCAAGATCGACGTCTCGATCTTCGGTCGCGCGACGACCGTCGATCTCGAATACGGACAGGTCGAAAAGGTCTGATCCGTTTCCCGGCCGTGGGAGGACGGGCGCAAGGGCTTCGCCGCCTCGCGTCCATGTCCGCACCACGGCGTCACATGGCGTAAGGCGGCTCGCCGCCGTCGCGCGCCTTGAGGAGAAAGCCACATGGCGAAGAAGATTACGGGCTACATCAAGCTGCAGGTGCCGGCCGGCTCCGCCAACCCGTCGCCGCCGATCGGCCCGGCGCTCGGTCAGCGCGGCCTGAACATCATGGAGTTCTGCAAGGCGTTCAACGCCCAGACCGGCCAGCTCGAGAAGGGCATGCCGATCCCGGTGGTGATCACGGCCTATGCGGACCGTTCGTTCACGTTCCAGCTCAAGACGCCCCCGGTCAGCTACTTCCTGAAGCAGGCCGCCGGCGTGAAGTCGGGCTCTAAGACCACGGGCAAGGCCGCTCCGGTCGGCAAGGTGACCCAGGCCCAGCTCCGCGAGATCGCGGAGAAGAAGATGGCCGACCTGAACTGCGACAGCGTGGATTCCGCGGTCGCGATGATCGCGGGCTCGGCCCGCTCCATGGGTCTGGCGGTGGAGGGCTGATCATGGCGAAGCTTGCAAAGCGCGTCGCGAAGTCCCGTGAGGGCGTGGATCGCGAGAAGCTGTATGCGCTCGACGAGGCCATCAAGCTCGTGAAGGAGCGCGCGACCGCCAAGTTCGACGAGACCATCGAGGTCTCGATCAACCTCGGCGTCGATCCCCGCCATGCGGACCAGATGGTGCGCGGCGTGTGCCAGCTGCCGAACGGCTCCGGCCGCACCGTGCGCGTGGGCGTGTTCGCCCGCGGCCCGAAGGCGGACGAGGCCAAGGCCGCCGGCGCCGACATCGTGGGCGCCGAAGACCTGCTGGCGATCGTCCAGGGCGGCACGATCGAGTTCGATCGCTGCATCGCGACCCCGGACATGATGCCGCTGGTCGGCCGTCTCGGTAAGGTGCTCGGCCCGCGCGGCCTGATGCCGAACCCGAAGGTCGGCACGGTGACCGTCGACGTCGCCGGCGCGGTGAAGGCCGCCAAGGGCGGCGCGGTGGAGTTCCGCGTCGAGAAGGCCGGCATCATCCATGGCGGCGTGGGCAAGGCCTCGTTCGACGAGACCAAACTGGTCGAGAACATCAAGGCGTTCACCGACGCCGTGGTGAAGGCCAAGCCGACCGGCGCCAAGGGCCAGTACGTGCAGAAGATCGCGGTGTCCTCGACGATGGGCCCGGGCGTGCACGTGGAGCCGGGCTCCGTTCTCGGCGCCTGAAGCTGTTTGAATAAGCGGTTCGTCGAGGGCGCTAAGGAAAAGATGTTTAGGACACTTTTTGTCCTATCCCTTTTCTTTGGCGCCCTCACGCCGTCCGTGGGTGAGACTGCTTCCGGATCGTCACAGTTGCAGGGGTGCTGGCGGGATTCTTCGCCGGATCAAAGCGCTGGCGATCAATGGATCGAGATTTGCCTTCAGCAGGGAGGCGTTGGAAGGGTTTCCGTCCACGAATCCGGCCACGGCAGAAGCTATTTCATGAAATGGTCTGTCTCAAAAACGTTGCTCGTGGACGGGTCTAATTGTCGATACTCTAGAACTCTTGAGCAATCTTCGATGAAGATCGATGGTTGTCCATTTGAGGGTTATTATAAGAAATTAGATTGATAGCGGTAAATTGTATTTTAAATGTCAGCCCAATATTGAATAATTTAGCGACTGTTGGTTCGCAAGTTTCGATCTTGCCTCAATTGCCGAGCGGGTCGTTTTTATTTCAACGCCAACTCGATGGTCATTTCTGTTCCCGATGAATAGTGCAGCCTTACGCAAGACGATCAGCGTGCGCTTTGTAAGAGAGGCTGGTCGTCTTGGTGGCTTCCATTGCGTCGCAGTTTTCCCCGGCGCATCTCCTCCTTCAAAACGATGGCTCATTTGCGCGGCTGGATGATGTTCTAGTGAGGGGTGGCTGTGTCGTCAGCGATCGGGGAAAGGTTGTGCGCGCAAGGACCAATAGGCCTGTCGGATCAGAGGACGATCAGGTCGCTTATGTGGCGATGAGGAATTCTGCGGCCCCATCTGTCGTAACGCTGAGGGCTGGAGCGCCCTGCTGTCGATCTGTCTCTTACGGCGTGACGCACGCTCTGTTTTCGTGGACGAACTTAAACGGTTGTTCCCTCTGGCCGGACGGTTTGTGCGAGGGGCGACAGGGCGATGTGCGCATGGCCGTCCGGGATTGGGGGTGTCCCCGCGAGAGCGCAGCGGCGAAGCCTCCTATCGTCGATGCGCAGCTCGCTTAAAGTTTGGCGAAATGAAATTTCCCTGCGAAAACGCCTAGGGGCCTTGGCATTCGCTTTGCCAGGGTATAGAAGCCGCCACTCTCGGTGCTCGACGAGGAAATCCGTTAACATGAGCTGGAAGTCCCTTTTTAAGGGGCGTTCAATCGTGCGGATGCCGTCAGCGCCGCGATATTCGTTCGGGTTATCCGAACGAATCGGAGGGCCGGTTCGCTCCGTCCCTCCGACCTGTCCGAGAAAGCAGGCGCGCCTCCACGGGGAGACCGCTTAAGCCCGGAGCACCGGGACCTGCCGAGACGGGGACGACCGGATTTTCGGCCCGCGCGAGCGGCCCGTCCGTCTGGTTCGAACCATCGCCGTGGCGTTCACGCGTCGCGCGCGGACAGGGCTTGAGCCGCCGCTTTTTCACCCGTCGCGAGACGGGCGGGCAAGCGGCAGTAGCAACCCGGCGATCCTCAGCCTTCGGGCCGGATCGTCAACCGGAGAGAGCACGTGGACCGCGCAGAAAAGCGTGAAGCGGTTGCGGCGCTGAACTCGGTGTTTTCGGACTCCGGGGCCATCGTCGTCGCTCACTATTCGGGCCTGACCGTCGCTCAGCTGCAGACGCTTCGTCGGCAGATGCGCGAGGCGGGCGCGAGCGTGAAGGTCGCGAAGAACCGGCTCGCCAAAATCGCTCTCGAAGGCACGGACGTCGCCCACATCGGGACCCTCCTCACGGGTCCCACGATCCTCGCCTACAGCGCGGATCCGGTGGCGGCGCCCAAGGTCGCGGTCGAGTTCGCCAAGGGGCACGACAAGTTCGTGATCCTCGGCGGCGCCATGGGCGCGACCTCCCTGAACCCCGATGGCGTGAAGGCTCTTGCCACCATGCCGTCGCTGGACGAACTGCGCGCCAAGCTCGTCGGCCTCATCCAGGCCCCGGCGACCAAGATCGCGCAGCTCTCGACCGCGCCCGCAGCCAAGCTGGCGCGCGTGTTCGGGGCTTACGCCAAGCGAGACGAGGCGGCGTGACGCCGTTCTTCATTCCCAAAACTGGTTCGAACTTTTAAGGACGTAAAACAATGACGGATCTCACGAAGATCGTCGACGAACTGTCCAACCTGACGGTTCTCGAGGCCGCCGAGCTCGCCAAGCTGCTCGAAGAGAAGTGGGGCGTCTCCGCCGCCGCCGCCGTGGCTGTCGCCGCTGCGCCGGGCGCCGCCGCCGCCGCTCCGGTGGAAGAGCAGACCGAGTTCACGGTCGTGCTCGCCGGCGCCGGCGAGAAGAAGATCGAGGTCATCAAGGAGGTCCGCGCGATCACCGGCCTCGGCCTCAAGGAAGCCAAGGACCTGGTCGAAGGCGCTCCGAAGCCGGTCAAGGAAGCCGTGTCCAAGGACGAGGCCGAGAAGCTCAAGGCCCAGCTCGAGAAGGCTGGCGCCAAGGTCGAGCTCAAGTGATCTCGCGCGGGCCGTCGCGCCCGCGCCGGATTCTCTGCGGGGAGGGGAGTTCCCTCCTCGCGTGACCAACATGAGCCGCGGGGGACGGCGCCGGAAGGCGTCGGCTTCTCCCGCGGCTTGAACGCCTTCCGGCCCGTGCGCTCCGCGGCCGGTGGCGACGACGCAAGCGGGTTCCGCACGACCGAACGAACCCGCCGCGCCTGATCCAAGGCCCGACCTTCGGGCGAAGGCTTTGGATCAGGCGCGCCTCTCGGCAGGATTGAGGAAGACGATGGCTCATACGATCACCGGCCGCAAGCGTGTCCGCAAGTTCTTCGGCAAGATCCGCGAAGTCACGGAAATGCCGAACCTGATCGAAGTCCAGAAGGCGTCTTACGACCAGTTCCTTCTGTTCGACGGCAAGGACGCTCGGCCGGACGAAGGCCTGCAGACGGTGTTCAAGTCGGTGTTCCCGATCTCCGACTTCTCCAACACCTCGATGCTGGAGTTCGTCTCCTACGAGTTCGAGCAGCCGAAGTACGACGTGGACGAGTGCCGCCAGCGCGGCATGACCTTCGCGGCCCCGCTGAAGGTGACGCTGCGCCTGATCGTGTTCGACGTGGACGAGGAGACCGGCGCCAAGTCCGTCAAGGACATCAAGGAGCAGGACGTTTACATGGGCGACATGCCGCTCATGACGGACAACGGCACCTTCATCGTCAACGGCACCGAACGCGTCATCGTCTCCCAGATGCACCGCTCGCCGGGCGTGTTCTTCGACCACGACAAGGGCAAGACGCACTCGTCCGGCAAGCTGCTGTTCGCGGCGCGCATCATCCCCTATCGCGGCTCGTGGCTCGACATCGAGTTCGACGCCAAGGACATCGTCCACGCCCGCATCGACCGTCGCCGCAAGATCCCGGTGACGTCGCTGATGTTCGCGCTCGGCATGGACGGCGAGGCCATCCTCGACACCTTCTACAACAAGGTGCTCTACACCCGTGACGGCGACGCCTGGCGCACGCCGTTCGACGGCGCGCGCCTCAAGGGCCTGAACGCGGCCGTGGACCTGGTCGACGCCGACTCCGGCGAAGTGGTGCTGGAGGCGGGCCGCAAGCTCACCGTCCGCCAGGCGCGCCTGATCGCCGAGAAGGGCGTGAAGGACCTGCGCATCTCCAACGAGGAGCTGGTCGGCCAGTATGTGGGCGAGGACCTCGTCAACGGCGGGACGGGCGAGATCTGGGCCGAGGCCGGCGACGAGATCACCCCGAAGCTGCTGGAGACGCTGATCGACGTCGGCGTCACCGAGCTGAACCTGCTCGACATCGACCACGTCAACGTGGGCGGCTACATCCGCAACACGCTCGCGGTGGACAAGAACGCCACCCGCGAGGAGGCGCTGTTCGACATCTACCGCGTCATGCGCCCGGGCGAGCCGCCCACCCTCGACACCGCCGAGGCGATGTTCCAGTCGCTGTTCTTCGACGCCGAGCGCTACGACCTCTCCGCGGTCGGGCGCGTGAAGATGAACATGCGCCTCGACCTCGACGCGCCGGACACCCATCGCACGCTGCGCAAGGCCGACATCCTCGCCGTCATCAAGACGCTGGTGGACCTGCGCGACGGCCGCGGCGAGATCGACGACATCGACCATCTCGGCAACCGCCGGGTGCGCTCGGTCGGCGAGCTGATGGAGAACCAGTACCGCGTCGGCCTGCTCCGCATGGAGCGCGCCATCAAGGAGCGCATGTCGTCGGTCGAGATCGACACCGTCATGCCGCAGGACCTGATCAACGCGAAGCCCGCGGCCGCGGCCGTGCGCGAGTTCTTCGGCTCGTCGCAGCTGTCGCAGTTCATGGACCAGACCAACCCGCTGTCCGAGATCACGCACAAGCGTCGTCTCTCGGCGCTCGGGCCGGGCGGTCTGACGCGCGAGCGCGCCGGCTTCGAGGTGCGCGACGTGCACCCGACCCATTACGGCCGCATCTGCCCGATCGAGACGCCGGAAGGCCCGAACATCGGCCTGATCAACTCGCTCGCCACCTTCGCGCGGGTGAACAAGTACGGCTTCATCGAGGCGCCGTACCGCAAGGTGCGCGACGGCCTTGTCACCGACGAGGTGCACTACCTCTCGGCGGTGGAGGAGTCGAAGCATCACGTGGCGCAGGCCAACGCCCAGCTCGACACGTCGGGCAAGTTCGTCGAGGACCTGATCGTCTGCCGCCACATGGGCGAAGTGGTGTTCGTGCCGATCGAGCGCGTCGACTACATGGACGTGTCGCCGAAGCAGCTCGTGTCGGTGGCCGCGGCGCTCATTCCGTTCCTTGAGAACGACGACGCCAACCGCGCGCTCATGGGCTCGAACATGCAGCGTCAGGCCGTGCCGCTGGTGAAGGCGGACGCGCCCTTCGTGGGCACGGGCATGGAGGCCGTGGTCGCCCGCGATTCCGGCGCCGCCATCGCCGCCCGCCGCGCCGGCGTGATCGATCAGGTGGACGCCACCCGCATCGTCATCCGCGCGACGGAAGAGACCGATCCGGCCAAGCCCGGCGTCGACATCTACCGTCTGATGAAGTTCCAGCGCTCCAACCAGTCGACCTGCATCACGCAGAAGCCGCTGGTGCGCGTGGGCGACATCGTGAAGAAGGGCGAGATCATCGCCGACGGCCCGTCGACGGAGCTCGGCGAGCTGGCGCTCGGCCGCAACGTGCTCGTCGCGTTCATGCCGTGGAACGGCTACAACTTCGAGGACTCGATCCTTCTCTCCGAGAAGATCGTCTCCGACGACGTGTTCACCTCGATCCACATCGAGGAGTTCGAGGTCGCGGCCCGCGACACCAAGCTCGGGCCGGAGGAGATCACGCGCGACATTCCGAACGTGTCGGAAGAGGCGCTGAAGAACCTCGACGAAGCCGGCATTGTCTACATCGGCGCGGAAGTGCAGGCGGGCGACATCCTCGTCGGCAAGATCACGCCGAAGGGCGAAAGCCCGATGACGCCGGAGGAGAAGCTGCTCCGCGCCATCTTCGGCGAGAAGGCCTCGGACGTGCGCGACACCTCGCTGCGCGTGCCGCCCGGCGTGACCGGCACCATCGTCGAGGTGCGCGTGTTCAACCGCCACGGCGTGGACAAGGACGAGCGCGCCCAGGCGATCGAGCGCGAGGAGATCGAGCGGCTCGCCAAGGACCGCGACGACGAGCTCGCGATCCTCGACCGCAACACCTACGCCCGTCTCGCCGACATGCTGGTGGGCAAGACGGTCATCTCCGGCCCGAAGGCCATCAAGAAGGACGCGGAGCTGACCCGCGAGGGCCTGATCGAGGCGCCGCGCTCCCACTGGTGGCAGATCGCCGTCTCGGACGACAAGCTGATGTCCGAGCTGGAGGCCATGCGCGCCCAGTACGACGAGCAGAAGAAGCGGCTCGAGCAGCGGTTCCTCGACAAGGTCGAGAAGCTGCAGCGCGGCGACGAGATGCCCCCCGGCGTGATGAAGATGGTCAAGGTCTTCATCGCGGTGAAGCGCAAGATCCAGCCGGGCGACAAGATGGCCGGCCGTCACGGCAACAAGGGCGTCGTGTCGCGGATCGTGCCGGTGGAGGACATGCCGTTCCTCGCGGACGGCACCCACGCCGACATCGTGCTGAACCCGCTCGGCGTGCCGAGCCGCATGAACGTCGGCCAGATCCTGGAGACGCATCTCGGCTGGGCCTGCGCGGGTCTCGGCCGCCGCATCGGCGAGGCCATCGACGCCTACCGGGCGGGCGCGGGGCTTGAAAACCTCAAGTCCACGCTCGATGTGGTCTACGGCGACGATCCGAAGGTGAAGGAGCTCGACGACAAGGAGCTCGTCGAGATGTCCGAGAACCTGCGGCGCGGCGTGCCCATCGCCACGCCGGTGTTCGACGGCGCCAAGGAGGCCGACATCGAGCGCATGCTGGAGCTCGCGGGCGTCGACACGAGCGGACAGGTGACGCTCTATGACGGCCGCACCGGCGACACGTTCGACCGTCAGGTCACCGTCGGCTACATCTACATGCTGAAGCTGCACCATCTGGTGGACGACAAGATCCACGCCCGTTCGATCGGCCCGTACTCGCTGGTCACCCAGCAGCCGCTCGGCGGCAAGGCGCAGTTCGGCGGCCAGCGCTTCGGCGAAATGGAGGTGTGGGCGCTCGAGGCTTACGGCGCGGCCTACACGCTGCAGGAGATGCTGACGGTGAAGTCCGACGACGTGGCGGGCCGCACCAAGGTCTACGAGTCGATCGTCCGCGGCGACGACGCCTTCGAGGCCGGCATCCCCGAGAGCTTCAACGTGCTCGTGAAGGAAATGCGGTCGCTCGGCCTCAACGTCGACCTGCACACCTCGAAGCGGGCCGCAGGCGAGCTTCCCCCCGCCGACGCGGCGGAGTGACGGGCTCCCGTTCGGGAGAACCGTTGGGCGGACGGGCCTCAGGGCCCGCCCGCCGCTGACCAGGGATTTTGAGCGAACCCGGCGGCGCTTGGCGGCGGCCCCCGGTTGCTTCGCGGAAGGAGACGGCGATGAACCAGGAAGTGATGAATCTCTTCAACACGCAGGTTCCGGCCCAGACGTTCGACCAGATCCGCATCTCGATCGCGAGTCCCGAAAAGATCCTTTCGTGGTCGTTCGGCGAGATCAAGAAGCCCGAGACCATCAACTACCGCACGTTCAAGCCCGAACGCGATGGTCTGTTCTGCGCGCGCATCTTCGGTCCGATCAAGGACTACGAGTGCCTGTGCGGCAAGTACAAGCGGATGAAGTACAAGGGCGTCATCTGCGAGAAGTGCGGCGTGGAGGTGACGCTGTCGCGCGTGCGCCGCGAGCGCATGGGCCACATCGAGCTCGCCGCCCCCGTCGCCCACATCTGGTTCCTGAAGTCGCTGCCGTCCCGCATCGGCCTTCTCATGGACATGACCCTCAAGGATCTTGAGGCGATCCTCTATTTCGAGAAGTACGTGGTGCTGGAGACGGGTCTGACCCCGCTCAAGGACCGCCAGCTCCTCACTGAGGAAGAGTATCTCCACGCCCAGGACGAGTATGGCGAGGACGCCTTCACCGCGCAGATCGGCGCGGAGGCGATCCAGTCCATGCTGCGCGCGCTCGACCTCGAGAAGATGGCCGCCGACATCCGCGTCGAGATCGCGGAGTCGACCACCGAGCTGAAGCCGAAGAAGCTCGCCAAGCGCCTGAAGATCGTCGAGGCTTTCATCGAATCCGGCAACAAGCCGGACTGGATGATCATGACCGTCGTGCCGGTGATCCCGCCGGACCTGCGTCCGCTGGTGCCGCTGGACGGCGGCCGCTTCGCGACGTCCGACCTGAACGACCTCTACCGCCGCGTCATCAACCGCAACAACCGCCTGAAGCGGCTGATCGAGCTGCGCGCGCCGGACATCATCATCCGCAACGAGAAGCGCATGCTTCAGGAGGCGGTGGACGCGCTGTTCGACAACGGCCGCCGCGGCCGCGTCATCACCGGCGTCAACAAGCGTCCGCTGAAGTCGCTGTCCGACATGCTGAAGGGCAAGCAGGGCCGCTTCCGCCAGAACCTGCTCGGCAAGCGCGTCGACTACTCCGGCCGTTCGGTCATCGTGGTCGGCCCGGAGCTGAAGCTGCACCAGTGCGGCCTGCCGAAGAAGATGGCGCTGGAGCTGTTCAAGCCGTTCATCTACTCGCGTCTCGACGCCAAGGGTCTCTCCGCCACCGTGAAGCAGGCGAAGAAGCTCGTGGAGAAGGAGAAGCCGGAGGTCTGGGACATCCTGGACGAGGTGATCCGCGAGCATCCGGTGATGCTGAACCGCGCTCCGACCCTGCACCGCCTCGGCATCCAGGCGTTCGAGCCGGTGCTGATCGAGGGCAAGGCGATCCAGCTTCACCCGCTGGTCTGCGCCGCGTTCAACGCCGACTTCGACGGCGACCAGATGGCCGTGCACGTTCCGCTGAGCCTCGAGGCCCAGCTGGAAGCGCGCGTGCTCATGATGTCGACCAACAACATCCTTCACCCGGCCAACGGCGCGCCGATCATCGTGCCGTCCCAGGACATCGTGCTCGGCCTCTACTACCTGACGCTGATGCGCGACAAGGAGCCGGGCGAGGGCATGGCCTTCGCCAACATGGGCGAGCTCGAGCACGCGCTGTTCTCGAAGTCTGTGACGCTGCACACCAAGATCAAGAGCCGTTACGTCTCGGTCGATGAGAACGGCGATCCGGTCTCGAAGATCTTCGAGACCACGCCCGGCCGCATGATGCTTGGCCAGCTGCTGCCCAAGACCCCGAAGCTGACCTTCGACGTCGTCAACAAGCTGATGACGAAGAAGGAAATCTCGAACATGATCGACACCGTCTACCGAAACTGCGGTCAGAAGGACACGGTCATCTTCTGCGACCGGATCATGTCGCTCGGGTTCCACAACGCGTTCAAGGCCGGCATCTCGTTCGGCAAGGACGACATGGTGGTGCCGGAGACCAAGACGAAGATCGTCGACGACACCCGCACGCTCGCCAAGGAATACGAGCAGCAGTACCAGGACGGCCTGATCACTCAGGGCGAGAAGTACAACAAGGTGGTCGACGCCTGGGCCAAGTGCACGGACAAGATCGCCGAAGAGATGATGGCCCGCATTTCGGCCGTCCAGATCGATCAGGAGACCGGGCGCACCAAGCAGATCAACTCGATCTACATGATGAGCCACTCGGGCGCCCGCGGCTCGCCGGCGCAGATGAAGCAGCTCGCCGGCATGCGCGGCCTCATGGCCAAGCCGTCGGGCGAGATCATCGAGAGCCCGATCATCTCGAACTTCAAGGAAGGCCTGTCGGTGCTCGAGTACTTCAACTCGACGCACGGCGCCCGTAAGGGCCTCGCCGACACCGCTCTGAAGACCGCGAACTCGGGCTACCTGACCCGCCGTCTCGTCGACGTGGCGCAGGACTGCATCATCACCGAGGACGATTGCGGCTCGGAGTCGGGCATCCGCGTCCGCGCGGTGATCGACGCCGGCCAGATCGTGGCGACGCTCGGCCAGCGCATCCTGGGCCGCACCGCGGCCGAGGACGTGCTGAACCCGGCGACGGGCGAACTGATCGTGCCGAAGAACACGCTGTTCGCCGAGAAGGACGTCGAGCAGGTGATGTCGGCGGGCGTGCAGGAGATCCGCATCCGCTCGGTGCTCACCTGCGAGACCAAGGTCGGCGTCTGCGTGGCCTGCTACGGCCGCGATCTGGCGCGCGGCACGCCGGTCAACCACGGTGAGGCGGTCGGCGTCATCGCGGCGCAGTCCATCGGCGAGCCGGGCACCCAGCTCACCATGCGCACGTTCCACATCGGCGGCACGGCGCAGCTGGCGGACTCGTCCTTCCTCGAAAGCTCGTTCGAGGGCACCGTCAAGCTGCGGAACCGCAACGCGGCCCGCAACTCCGACGGCGACCTGATCGTGATGGGCCGCAACGTGGCGGTCGTGATCGTGGACGCCGACGGCGTCACCGAGCGCGCCACCCATCGTCTGCAGTACGGCTCCCGCCTGAAGGTGGACGACGGCGACAAGATCAAGCGCGGCCAGCGCATCGCGGAGTGGGACCCCTACACCCGTCCGATCCTCACCGAGGTGGACGGCAAGGTCGCCTTCGAGGATCTGGTGGAAGGCGCCTCCGTCAAGGAGACGTCGGACGAGGCCACGGGCATCACCAAGCGCGTGGTCACCGACTGGCGCACCTCGACCCGCAACGCCGACCTCAAGCCGGCGGTCACCATCTTCGGTTCGGACGGCAAGATCGCCCGTCCGGCCAAGGGCGGCGAGGCGCGCTATCTGCTGGCGGCGGACGCGATCCTGTCGGTCTCGCCCGGCTCCGAGGTGCGCGCCGGCGACGTGCTGGCCCGTATCCCGACCGAGAGCGCCAAGACCCGCGACATCACGGGCGGTCTGCCGCGCGTGGCGGAGCTGTTCGAGGCGCGCCGTCCGAAGGACGCGGCGATCATCGCCGAGGTCTCCGGCACGGTGCAGTTCGGCAAGGACTACAAGAACAAGCGTCGCCTCTCGCTCATCCCGAGCGACGGCGGCGAGCCGGTCGAGTACCTGATCCCCAAGGGCAAGCACATCCACCTGCAGGATGGCGACGTGGTGGAGCAGGGCGACTACATCGTCGACGGCAACCCGGCGCCGCACGACATCCTGGCGATCAAGGGCGTGGAGGAGCTCGCGGCTTACCTCGTCAACGAGATCCAGGAGGTCTACCGGCTTCAGGGCGTGACCATCAACGACAAGCACATCGAGGTGATCGTCCGCCAGATGCTGCAGAAGGTGGAGATCTCGGACGCCGGCGAAACCGACCTGATCACCAACGAGCAGGTCGACAAGATGGAGTTCGAGGCGGTCAACACGAAGGCCGAGGCCGAGGGCAAGAAGCCCGCGGTCGGCCACCCCGTGCTGCTCGGCATCACCAAGGCGTCGCTGCAGACCCGATCCTTCATCTCGGCCGCCTCCTTCCAGGAGACGACCCGCGTGCTCACCGAGGCCGCGGTCAACGGCAAGGTGGACGACCTCGAGGGCCTGAAGGAGAACGTCATCGTCGGCCGCCTCATCCCGGCGGGCACCGGCTCGGTGATGAACAAGGTGCGCGAGATCGCGACCCACCGCGACGACCTGATCCTCGCCCAGAAGGCGCAGGAATCGGGCGTGTCGCCGGACACGGCCCTGCTGCCGGCCTCCGACGCCGCGGAGTGATCCGGGGCGGGCGCCTCGCCCGCCGCAACAGATGGAAAAGGCCGCCGGAGCGATCCGGCGGCCTTTTTTCTTTTGGAGAGCGAAGGGCGCGTTTCGGCGCCTCCCCTATGAAGCGGCCGGGGCGTCAGCCGGTCGGGACGTCGGCGGGCTCCGGACGGCGCAGGCTGAAGCGGAACGCCAGCGCCACGCACAGGATCGTGGCGGCGAAGGCGGCGGCGACGCCGAAGGTCAGCCCGAAGCCGCCCGCGCCATGGGCGACGCCGATCAGCGCCGCCGCGAAGCCGCTGACGGTGAAGCCGAGGAAGTAGCGCACGCTGTAGGCCTTGGTGCGCAGATGCGCCGGCGTGTAGCGGGCCACCATGGCGTCGTTGACCACGACCTGGCCGTAGATGCCGGCCACCGCCAGCGCGAGCCCGGCCAGCATCGCCCCGCCGCCGAAGGCCGCGGCGAGGGTGAGCCCCGTGGTCTGGAGCGCGGCGAGCCCCACGAAGATCACCGGCAGGGAGAAGCGGTCCACCAGCCGGCCGACCGCGAGCTGCGTCATCGCGCCGAACAGGAACACGCCGGTCACGAGCCAGCCGACCGCCTCGATCGGCAGGGGAAAGCCGAGCCGCTCGTCCACCGCCTTGGGCAGCGAGATGCTGGTGATGTTGAAGGTCATGCCGCCGGCGACCAGCGCGGCGCCGAACAGCGTCAGCAGCACGGGCAGGGGGAGCCGGAAGTCGGCGGCGGAGGAGGGGACGCTGGGCCGGCGGTCCGCGGCGCTGTCGGCGGGCGCGAAGGCGAGATAGGCCGCGCCGAGCGTCAGGCAGACCACGGCCGGGATCAGGAAGGCGGCGCGCCAGCCGAAGGCGCTCGCGGCCATGGCGGTGCCGCCCGAGGCGAAGGCGGTCCCCACATTGCCGAACACGCCGTTCCAGCCGAGCGTGCGGCCGAGCGACGTTGCGTGGGTGACGAGCAGCGACGCGCCGATCGGATGGTAGATCGCGCTGAACGCGCCCAGAATCAGCAGCCAGACCGCGAGCGCCGTGGAGCCGGTGCTCAGGCCAAGCCCGATGAGCGCTCCGCCGCAGCCGAAGAAGAAGGCCGCCAGCAGGTTGCGACGGCCGACTCGCTCCGCGAGCCAGCCCATGGGCAGGGCGAACAGGCCGAAAGCGACGAAGGCGCCCGTGGACAGCGCGATCAGGTGTCCGTAGGCAAGTCCAAGGTCGTGCGCCATGACGATCACCGCCGTCGGAAAGATCAGCAGCACGTAATGATCGAGCAAATGCGCCACGTTGACGAACGCGATGGCGCGGCGGGAGGCGGAATGCGGCATTTCGACGGGTCCGGAACAGCGCGCGGCGGGGCGCCGCGCGTTCCGGATCAGGGCGCATCCGTTAGAACTCCGTCAAGTTCTCGGCCCGTGGTGTTGACACTCTAGGATTCGCGCGGTAGAAGCGCCCCACTCTTCGGCAGGCGGTAATTCCACGCTGTCGGTTGCGGTCCACGCGCCGACCTTTCGGAATTAGACGCTGTCGCGACCACACGGTCAGTTGCGGTTCATGACCCCGGCGCTTCGTCGTCGTTGGTCCTCTGCAGGGAGCGGCGCCCGCGCTCGGTTTTCCGAGAGCAGGCGTCATTTCGTTTTGCGCGCCTCGATGACGGGGTGCGCGGAACGCTGGTTTACAAGGAAAGCGGTAAGGCCAACGATGCCCACCATCAGCCAGTTGATCCGCAAGCCTCGGCAGGCGCCGACGGCGCGCAACAAGGTTCCGGCGCTTCAGGCGTGCCCGCAGAAGCGCGGCGTCTGCACGCGCGTCTACACCACCACGCCGAAGAAGCCGAACTCGGCGCTTCGTAAGGTCGCCAAGGTGCGTCTCACCAACGGCTTCGAGGTCATCGGCTACATTCCGGGCGAGGGTCACAACCTCCAGGAGCATTCGGTCGTCATGATCCGCGGCGGCCGCGTGAAGGACCTTCCGGGCGTGCGCTACCACATCCTCCGCGGCGTGCTCGACACGCAGGGCGTCAAGAACCGCAAGCAGCGCCGTTCGAAGTACGGCGCCAAGCGGCCGAAGTGAGGTTCTGAACCATGTCCCGTCGTCATTCCGCAGAGCGTCGTGAAGTCCATCCCGATCCGAAGTTCGGGGACATCATCGTCACGAAGTTCATGAACACCGTCATGCGTGACGGCAAGAAGTCGACCGCCGAGACCATCGTGTACGGCGCGTTCGACTCCGTCGAATCCAAGCTGAAGCAGTCGCCGATCGCCGTGTTCCATCAGGCGCTCGACAACATCGCTCCGGCTCTCGAGGTCCGCTCCCGCCGTGTCGGCGGCGCGACCTACCAGGTTCCGGTCGAGGTCCGGCCGGAGCGTCGTCAGGCGCTCGCTCTCCGCTGGCTGCTGGCCTCCGCCCGCGCCCGCAACGAGAAGACCATGGTCGACCGTCTGTCGGCCGAGCTCATCGACGCCTCGAACAATCGTGGCTCGGCGGTGAAGAAGCGCGAAGATACGCACCGCATGGCGGAAGCGAACCGCGCGTTCTCGCACTACCGCTGGTAATCGAGCAGACAGTTTAAGGACCGAGATCATGGCCCGCTCCCACGCGATCGAAGACTATCGTAACTTCGGCATCATGGCCCACATCGATGCCGGCAAGACGACCACGACCGAACGCGTCCTGTTCTACTCCGGCAAGTCCCACAAGCTGGGCGAAGTCCATGATGGCGCCGCCACCATGGACTGGATGGAGCAGGAGCAGGAGCGCGGCATCACGATCACGTCCGCCGCGACGACGACCTTCTGGAACGGCAAGCGTCTGAACATCATCGACACGCCGGGCCACGTGGACTTCACCATCGAGGTGGAGCGTTCGCTTCGCGTGCTCGACGGCGCGGTGTGCGTGCTCGACGGCAACGCCGGCGTGGAGCCCCAGACCGAGACCGTGTGGCGTCAGGCCGACAAGTACGGCGTGCCGCGCGTGGTGTTCGTCAACAAGATGGACAAGATCGGCGCCGACTTCTTCCGCTGCCTGAAGGAGATCGACACCCGCGTCGCCGGCAAGCCGGTGGCGATCCAGCTTCCGATCGGCTCCGAGAGCGCCTTCGCCGGCGTCATCGACCTCGTCCGCATGAAGGCGGTGGTCTGGGAGAACGAGAACCTCGGCGCCAACTTCGGCGACCAGGAGATCCCGGCCGATCTCGCCGATCAGGCCGTGGAATACCGCGCCAAGATGATCGAGGCCGCCGTCGAGCTCGACGACACCGCGCTCGAGAAGTTCCTCGAAGGCGAGGAGCCGGATGAGGAGACCCTCAAGGCCCTGCTCCGCAAGGCCGTGCTGACCCGCGCCTTCACGCCGGTGCTCTGTGGCTCCGCGTTCAAGAACAAGGGCGTGCAGCCCCTGCTCGACGCCGTGGTGGACTACCTGCCGTCGCCGCTCGATCGCGGCGCGGTGTCCGGCATCGACTTCAAGACCGAAGAGCCGATCGTCCGCGAGCCGTCCGACGCCGCGCCGCTGTCGGTTCTCGCGTTCAAGA
This sequence comes from Methylopila musalis, assembly GCF_042679725.1. Lineage (NCBI taxonomy): Bacteria > Pseudomonadati > Pseudomonadota > Alphaproteobacteria > Hyphomicrobiales > Methylopilaceae > Methylopila > Methylopila musalis. The sequence continues at coordinate 67,129 of NZ_JBHTMX010000002.1, read as the reverse complement.
TCATGGACGACCCGTTCGTCGGCACCATCACCTTCTGCCGCGTCTACTCGGGCAAGCTGGAGTCGGGCTCGACCCTGCTGAACTCGACCCGCGACAAGAAGGAGCGCGTCGGCCGCATGCTGCTCATGCATGCGAACAACCGCGAAGACATCAAGGAAGCCTATGCCGGCGACATCGTCGCCCTGGCCGGCCTGAAGGAAGTGCGCACCGGCGACACCCTGTGCGACCCCCTGAAGCCCGCGATCCTGGAGCGCATGGAGTTCCCGGAGCCGGTCATCGAGATCGCCATCGAGCCGAAGACCAAGGCTGACCAGGAGAAGCTCGGCATCGCGCTGTCCAAGCTCGCCGCCGAGGATCCGTCCTTCCGCGTGTCGACGGACGCCGAGTCCGGCCAGACCATCCTGAAGGGCATGGGCGAGCTTCACCTCGACATCAAGGTCGACATCCTGAAGCGCACCTACAAGGTGGACGCCAACATCGGCGCGCCGCAGGTGGCCTATCGCGAGACCCTGACCAAGCCGGTCGACGTGGATTACACCCACAAGAAGCAGACCGGCGGCACCGGCCAGTTCGCCCGCGTGAAGTTCCGCGTGGCTCCGAACGAGGTCGGCAAGGGCTTCGAGTTCGAGTCGAAGATCGTCGGCGGCGCCGTGCCGAAGGAGTACATCCCGGGCGTCCAGAAGGGCCTCGAGTCCGTGCTGGGCTCCGGCGTGGTCGCGGGCTTCCCCGTGGTCGACGTCAAGGTCGAGCTGGTCGACGGCGCGTTCCACGAGGTGGACTCGTCCGCTCTCGCCTTCGAAATCGCCTCCCGCGCGGCGTTCCGCGAGGCCCTGCAGAAGGGCGGCGCGGTGCTGCTCGAGCCGATCATGAAGGTCGAGGTGGTCACCCCCGAGGACTACACCGGCTCCGTCATCGGCGACCTCAACTCCCGCCGTGGCCAGATCCAGGGCCAGGACATGCGCGGCAACGCGAACGTGGTGAACGCCATGGTCCCGCTCGCCAACATGTTCGGCTACATCAACACGCTGCGTTCGTTCAGCCAGGGCCGCGCGAACTACAGCATGGAATTCGACCATTACGAGCAGGTGCCGTCGAACGTCGCGCAGGAGGTTCAGGCGAAGTACGCCTGAGCCCGCAGCGACTGACGACCACCCTCACCGAAACGATCTCAAGACAAGAACGGAGCCTTCGCCATGGCCAAGGAAAAGTTCGCGCGGACGAAGCCGCACTGCAACATTGGAACGATTGGTCACGTTGACCATGGCAAGACGTCTTTGACGGCTGCGATCACGAAGATTCTGGCTGAGACGGGCGGTGCGACGTTCACGGCGTACGACCAGATCGACAAGGCTCCGGAAGAGAAGGCGCGCGGGATCACGATCTCGACGGCGCATGTGGAGTACGAGACGGCGAACCGTCACTACGCGCATGTGGACTGCCCGGGCCACGCTGACTACGTGAAGAACATGATCACGGGCGCGGCGCAGATGGACGGCGCGATCCTGGTGGTGTCGGCGGCCGACGGCCCGATGCCGCAGACCCGCGAGCACATCCTTCTGGCGCGCCAGGTCGGCGTTCCGGCGCTGGTGGTGTTCCTGAACAAGTGCGACATGGTCGACGATCCGGAGCTCCTCGAGCTGGTCGAGCTCGAGGTGCGCGAGCTTCTGTCGAAGTACGACTTCCCCGGCGACGACATTCCGATCGTGAAGGGTTCGGCGCTCGCGGCGCTCGAGAACTCGTCGCAGGAGCTCGGCCACGACGCGATCCTGAAGCTGATGGCGGAAGTGGACGCGTACATCCCGCAGCCGGAGCGTCCGGTTGACCAGCCGTTCCTGATGCCGGTCGAGGACGTGTTCTCGATCTCGGGCCGCGGCACGGTGGTGACCGGCCGCGTGGAGCGCGGCATCGTGAAGGTCGGCGAGGAAGTCGAGATCGTCGGCATCCGCCCGACGGTGAAGACGACGGTGACCGGCGTCGAGATGTTCCGCAAGCTTCTGGACCAGGGCCAGGCGGGCGACAACATCGGCGCGCTGCTGCGCGGCACGAAGCGTGAGGACGTGGAGCGCGGCCAGGTGCTGTGCAAGCCGGGCTCTGTGAAGCCGCACACGAAGTTCAAGGCCGAAGCCTACATCCTGACGAAGGAAGAGGGCGGTCGTCACACGCCGTTCTTCACGAACTACCGTCCGCAGTTCTACTTCCGGACGACGGACGTGACGGGCGTGGTGCACCTGCCGGAAGGCACGGAAATGGTTATGCCGGGCGACAACATCGCGATGACGGTCGAGCTGATCGTTCCGATCGCGATGGAGGAGAAGCTGCGCTTCGCCATCCGCGAAGGCGGCCGCACCGTCGGCGCAGGCGTCGTCGCTTCCATCATCGAGTGATCTGAGCTCGTTTTTCAAGCTGCCGGGGCGGGCGCGCCCTGATCTCGTAGACAGGGCGCCGCCCTTACCTCCGTGGAGACCGAAGTACAATGAACGGTCAGAACATCCGGATCCGCCTCAAGGCGTTCGACCACCGCATCCTCGACAGCTCGACTCGCGAGATCGTGTCGACGGCGAAGCGGACGGGCGCGCAGGTGCGTGGTCCGATCCCGCTCCCGACGCGCATCGAGAAGTTCACGGTGAACCGCTCGCCCCACGTCGACAAGAAGAGCCGTGAGCAGTTCGAGATCCGGACGCACAAGCGTCTGCTCGACATCGTTGATCCGACCCCGCAGACCGTGGACGCGCTGATGAAGCTCGACCTCGCGGCCGGCGTGGACGTCGAGATCAAGCTCTGATCGGCTGAGGAGAAGGACGACGCTCATGCGGTCCGGAGTTATCGCACAGAAACTGGGCATGACGCGCATCTTCACGGATGCTGGCGAGCATGTTCCGGTCACCGTTCTCAAGGTCGAGCAGTGCCAGGTCGTGGCGCATCGCACCCTCGAGGGCAATGGTTACGTGGCGCTGCAGCTGGGCGCCGGCGTCCGCAAGGCGAAGAACGCGACGCGCGCCGAGCGCGGCCACTTCGCCAAGGCGGAAGTCGAGCCCAAGCGCAAGGTGGTCGAGTTCCGGGTGTCGCCCGACGCGGTGATCCCCGTCGGCGCCGAGATCACGGCCGACCACTTCCTGGTGGGCCAGCGGGTCGACGTGACCGGCACCTCCACGGGTAAGGGCTTCGCCGGCGCCATGAAGCGCTGGAACTTCGGCGGTCTGCGCGCCACCCACGGCGTGTCGATCTCGCACCGTTCGCACGGCTCCACCGGCGGTCGCCAGGATCCGGGCAAGGTGTTCAAGAACAAGAAGATGGCCGGTCATCTCGGCGCGGAGCGGGTCACGACGCAGAACCTGCGCGTGGTCTCCACCGACGTGGAGCGCGGCCTGATCCTGGTCGAAGGCGCGGTTCCGGGCGTGAAGGGCGGCTGGATCCTGGTCCGCGACGCGGTCAAGACCAAGCTGCCGGACGGCCTGCCGCTGCCGGGCGCGTTCCGCGAGCGCGGCGCCAACGGCGCGACGCCGGCCGAGACCGCTCCCGAGGCCGCCGCTGAGACGGAGAACGCGTGATGGTCGACATCGCAATCACCACCGCCGACGGCGCCGCGGGCGAGAAGATCTCGCTCTCCGACGACATCTTCGGTCTGGAGCCGCGCGCGGACATCCTGCACCGCGTGGTTCGCTGGCAGCTCGCCCGCCGTCAGGCCGGCACGCACCAGACGCTCGGCCGCTCGGACATCGCCCGCACGGGCAAGAAGATGTACAAGCAGAAGGGCACGGGCCGCGCCCGTCACGCCCAGGCTTCCGCCCCGCAGTTCCGCGGCGGCGGGCGCGCCTTCGGTCCGGTCGTGCGCTCCCATGCGCATGAGCTGAACAAGAAGTTCCGCGCGCTCGGCCTGAAGCACGCCCTCTCGGCCAAGGCTAAGGACCAGCAGATCGTCGTGCTCGACAGCTTCTCGCTGGACGAGCCGAAGACCAAGGCCCTGAAGGACCGGATCGAGAAGCTCGGCTTCGCCAACGCCCTGATCGTGGACGGCGCCGAGGTCGAGAACAACGTCAAGCTTGCGGTCCGCAGCGTTCCTTACGTGGATGTGCTGCCGGTCCAGGGCATCAACGTCTATGACATCCTTCGTCGCGACACGCTCGTGCTGACGAAGGCCGCCATCGATGCGCTGGAGGCGCGCTTCAAATGACCGACGTGCGCCACTTCGACGTCATTCGCGCCCCGGTGATCACCGAGAAGGCGACGTATGCGTCCGAGCAGAACAAGGTGGTCTTCCGCGTCGCGGACACGGCCACCAAGCCGCAGATCAAGGCGGCTGTCGAGAAGCTCTTCGACGTCAAGGTCGTGAGCGTCAACACGCTTGTCCGCAAGGGCAAGGAAAAGCGTTTCCGCGGTCGCATCGGCCGCCAGAGCGACGTCAAGCGCGCGATCGTGACCTTGGAAGAGGGCCACTCGATCGACGTGACGACGGGTCTCTGAGCCGGACCGGGGAGGGAGCCTGAATCATGGCGCTCAAGACATTCAACCCGATCACTCCTGGCCTTCGCCAGCTCGTGATCGTCGACCGTTCCGCCCTCTACAAGGGCAAGCCGGTCAAGCAGCTGACCGAGGGCCTGTCGTCCTCGGGCGGCCGTAACAACTACGGCCGCATCACCGTCCGCTTCCGCGGCGGTGGTCACAAGCGCACCTACCGCCTGATCGACTTCAAGCGGCGCAAGCTCGACGTGCCGGCGACGGTGGAGCGGATAGAGTACGATCCGAACCGCACCGCCTTCATCGCGCTGATCCGCTATGAGGACGGCGAGCTGAGCTACATCCTGGCGCCGCAGCGCCTCGCGGTCGGCGACACCGTCGTCGCCGGCGCCCAGGTGGACGTGAAGCCCGGCAACGCCATGCCCCTCGGCGCGGCGCCGGTCGGCACGATCGTCCACAACGTGGAGCTGAAGATCGGCCGCGGCGGGCAGATCGCCCGGTCGGCGGGCGCCTACGCGCAGATCGTCGGCCGCGACCAGGGCTACGTGACGCTGCGTCTGAACTCCGGCGAGCAGCGCATGGTCCATGGCCAGTGCTTCGCCACCGTGGGCGCGGTGTCGAACCCCGACCACGCGAACATCAGCCTGGGCAAGGCGGGCCGCTCGCGCTGGCTCGGCCGTCGCCCGCACAATCGTGGCGTGACCATGAACCCGGTCGACCATCCGCACGGCGGCGGCGAAGGCCGCACCTCGGGCGGCCGTCACCCGGTCACTCCGTGGGGCAAGCCGACCAAGGGCAAGCGGACCCGTTCCAACAAGGCGACCGACAAGTTCATCGTGTCGAGCCGCCACGCCCGTAAGAAGAAGTAAGCGGAGAGCGGACAATGGCGCGTTCTGTTTGGAAGGGTCCGTTCGTCGACGGCTATCTGCTGAAGAAGGCGGACGCCGCGCGGTCCTCGACCCGCAATGAAATCATCAAGATCTGGAGCCGTCGCTCCACGATCCTCCCGCAGTTCGTGGGCCTCACCTTCGGGGTCTACAACGGCCAGAAGCACGTCCCGGTCAACATCTCGGAAGAGATGATCGGCCACAAGTTCGGCGAGTTCGCCCCGACGCGCACCTTCTACGGCCACGCGGCGGACAAGAAGTCGAAGAGGAAGTAATCATGGGCAAGCAGTCCGCTCCCCGCGCGCTTCCCGACAACGAGGCCAAGGCCGTGCTCCGCATGGTCCGGATCTCGCCGCAGAAGCTGAACCTCGTCGCGCAGCTGATCCGCGGCAAGAAGGTCGAGACGGCGCTCGCCGACCTGACCTTCTCGCGCAAGCGCATCGCCGGCCAGGTCAAGAAGACGCTCGAAAGCGCCATCGCCAACGCCGAGAACAACCACGACCTGGACGTGGACGATCTCGTGGTCGCGCAGGCCTATGTGGGCAAGTCGATCGTCATGAAGCGGTTCTCCCCGCGGGCCCGTGGCCGGGTGGGAACCATTCAGAAGCCGTTCTCGCACCTGACGATCATCGTTCGCCAGGTCGAGCGCGACGCGGCCAAGGCCTGAGGAGGAGACGATGGGTCACAAAGTCAACCCGATCGGGCTTCGGCTCGGCATCAACCGCACGTGGGACTCGCGCTGGTTCGCCGGCAAGGGCGAGTACGGCAAGCTGCTGCACGAGGACATCAAGATCCGTGACGCGCTGCTGAAGGATCTGAAGCAGGCGGCGGTCTCCAAGATCGTCATCGAGCGTCCCCACAAGAAGTGCCGCGTGTCGATCTACTCCGCCCGTCCGGGCATCGTGATCGGCAAGAAGGGCGCGGACATCGACAAGCTGCGCAAGAAGGTCGCCTCCATGACCTCTTCGGAAGTGCACATCAACATCGTTGAGGTGCGCAAGCCGGAGATCGACGCGACCCTGGTCGCCGATTCGATCGCGCAGCAGCTCGAGCGCCGTGTGGCGTTCCGCCGCGCCATGAAGCGCGCCGTTCAGTCGGCGATGCGTCTGGGCGCCGAGGGCATCCGCATCAACTGCGCCGGCCGTCTCGGCGGCGCTGAGATCGCCCGCACCGAGTGGTACCGCGAGGGCCGCGTTCCGCTTCACACGTTGCGCGCCGACGTCGATTACGGCGTCGCCACGGCCAAGACGGCCATGGGCACCTGCGGCGTGAAGGTGTGGATCTTCAAGGGCGAGGTCATGGAGCACGATCCCATGGCCCAGGACCGTCGTCTGGCCGAAGAATCGGCCGGCGGCGGCGGCCGTCCGAACCGCCGCGACGCGGCGTGATCCGGGGGGCTTGGAGACTAAGTCATGCTGCAACCGAAGCGCACTAAGTTCCGCAAACAGTTCAAGGGCCGCATCAGCGGCGCCGCCAAGGGCGGATTTGACTTGAACTTTGGAGCCTATGGCCTTAAGGCCCTCGAACCCGAGCGGGTCACCGCGCGTCAGATCGAGGCGGCCCGCCGGGCGCTCACCCGTCATATGAAGCGCGCCGGCCGCGTCTGGATCCGAGTGTTCCCGGACGTGCCCGTCTCGTCGAAGCCGGCGGAAGTTCGAATGGGTAAAGGCAAGGGCGCGCCCGAGTTCTGGGCCGCCAAGGTTAAGCCCGGCCGTATCATGTTCGAGATCGACGGCGTTCCCGCCGAACTCGCCCGCGAAGCTCTGTCCCTGGCGGCCGCCAAGCTGCCGATCCGGACGCGCTTCGTCCAGCGCATCGCCGAGTGAGGGAGGACGTCATGGCGAAGGCTCGAGACCTGAACACGCTGTCCGTCGACCAGCTCGACGACGAGCTCGTGAAGCTGAAGAAGCAGCAGTTCAACCTGCGCTTCCAGAAGGCCACGGGTCAGCTGGAAAACACTGCGCAGGTGCGTCAGGCGCGTCGCGACATCGCGCGCATCCGCACCGTGGCTTCCGCCAAGCGGGCGGAAGCCAAGTAAGGCCTGAGGAGGACATCATGCCGAAACGCGTCCTTCTGGGGACTGTCATTTCCGACAAGAACGCCAAGACCGTCGTGGTCAAGGTGGAGCGTCGGTTCACGCACCCGCTTCTCAAGAAGACGGTGCGCCGGACCAAGCACTACCACGCCCATGACGAGAACGGCCTGTTCAAGGTCGGCGACCTCGTGTGGATCGAGGAGAGCCGTCCGATCTCGAAGCTGAAGCGCTGGGTCGTTCGTCCCGACGCTGCGGTCGACGCGGCTCCCACGCCGGCCGAATGAATTTCATCTGAAGACCAAGGCCCGCCGGGCGAGGTCCGCTCCTTCGCGAGAGGATACCGGTCCGGGCGTTACGTGAAAGGCTCAAGGCCATGATTCAGATGCAGAGCAACCTCGACGTCGCTGACAACAGCGGCGCCAAGCGCGTGATGTGCATCAAGGTTCTGGGCGGCGCAGGCCGCCGCTACGCCGGCGTGGGCGACATCATCGTGGTGTCGATCAAGGAAGCGATTCCGCGCGGCCGCGTGAAGAAGGGCGACGTCATGAAGGCGGTCGTCGTTCGCACCGCCAAGGACATCCGCCGCCTCGACGGTTCGGTGATCCGGTTCGACCGCAACGCGGCCGTGCTGATCAACAACCAGAAAGAGCCGGTCGGCACCCGTATCTTCGGGCCGGTCCCGCGCGAGCTGCGCGCCAAGAACCACATGAAGATCATTTCGCTCGCGCCGGAGGTGCTGTGATGGCCGCGAAGATCAAGAAGGGCGACAAGGTCGTCGTTCTCACCGGCCGCGACAAGGGCAAGACCGGCGAAGTGCTGCAGGTGCTCCCGCAGGACGAGCGCGCCGTGGTGCGCGGCGTCAACGTGGTGAAGCGCCACCAGCGCCAGACCCAGTCCCAGGAAGGCGGCATCATCTCCAAGGAAGCCGCCATCCACCTGTCCAACATCGCGCTCGCCGACCCGAAGGACGGCAAGGCCACGCGCGTGAGCTTCAAGGTCCTGGACGACGGCCGCAAGGTGCGCGTCGCGGCCCGTTCGGGGGAGCAGATCGATGGCTGAGGCCGGTTACACGTCCCGCATGAAGGCGCACTACGCCGACGTGGTGCGTCCGAAGCTCCTCGAGGAGTTCGGCTACAAGAACCCGTTCGAGGTGCCCGCGGTCGAGAAGATCGTGATCAACATGGGCATCGGCGAAGGCGTCGCCGACTCCAAGAAGGTCACCAACGCGGTCGCCGAGCTCGCCAAGATCGCCGGCCAGAAGCCGGTCATCACCAAGGCGCGCAATTCGATCGCGACCTTCAAGCTGCGCGAAGGCCAGTCGGTCGGCGCCAAGGTCACCCTGCGACGCGAGCGCATGTTCGAGTTCATGGATCGCCTGGTCACGATCGCGCTGCCGCGCGTCCGCGACTTCCGCGGCCTGAACCCGAAGAGCTTCGACGGCCGTGGCAACTTCGCCATGGGCATCAAGGAGCACATCGTGTTCCCCGAGATCGAGTACGACAAGATCGATCAGGTGTGGGGCATGGACGTCATCGTCTGCACGACGGCGAAGTCTGACGACGAGGCACGCGCTCTGCTGCGCGCCCTCAACTTCCCCTTCAGGCAGTGACGGGAGGATCGCATGGCTAAGAAGAGCGCGATCGAGAAGAACAACCGCCGTCGGCAGCTCGTCGACCGCTTCGCCGCGAAGCGGGCCGAGCTGAAGGCCATCGCCAAGAACGAGAGCCTCGAGCTTGAGGAGCGCTTCGCGGCGCGCCTCAAGCTGGCTGAGCTTCCCCGCAACGGCTCCAAGACCCGCATCCGCAATCGGTGCGAAGTCACGGGACGTCCGCGCGCGTACTACCGCAAGCTCGGCATCTCCCGCATCGCCATCCGTGACCTGGGCTCCAAGGGCCTGGTCCCGGGGCTCCTGAAGTCCAGCTGGTGAGGAGGACTGATCCATGTCTCTGATCGATCCCCTCGGCGATATGCTGACGCGCATCCGCAACGCGCACATGCGGAACAAGTCCTCCGTGTCGACGCCCGGCTCGCGCCTGCGCCAGCACGTTCTCGACGTTCTGGCGGCGGAAGGCTACATCCGCGGCTACACGCAGACGGAGCTGGCCAACGGCCGCACCGAGTTCGAAATCGAGCTCAAGTACTATGACGGCGCTCCGGTCATCCGTGAGATCCAGCGCGTGTCGAAGCCGGGCCGTCGTGTGTACGCCTCGGTGAAGAACCTTCCGCGCGTGGCCAACGGCCTCGGCATCTCGATCCTCTCCACGCCGAAGGGCGTGATGGCGGATCACGACGCCCGCGACAACAACGTGGGCGGGGAGATCCTCTGCCGCGTCTTCTGACGCGGTCGAGGTTCTTTCCCAACGGATAACGGAGAGCGATTATGTCGCGCATCGGCAAGAAGCCGGTCGACGTGCCGTCGGGCGTGACCGCGACGGTCAACGGCCAGGACGTCAAGGTGAAGGGACCCAAGGGCGAGCTCGCCTTCCGGGTTCACGACGAAGTCGTCGTCGAGTTCAACGACGGCAAGGTGACGGTTCAGCCGCGCACCGAGAGCAAGGGCGCCCGCTCCAAGTGGGGCATGTCGCGCACCATGGTGTCGAACCTCGTCGAGGGCGTCACCAAGGGCTTCGAGAAGAAGCTTGAGATCAGCGGCGTGGGTTACCGCGCGGCGGTGCAGGGCAAGGACCTGGTCCTCGCCCTCGGCTACAGCCACGACGTGAAGTACCCGATCCCCGAGGGGATCGAGATCAAGTGCGCCAAGCCGACCGAGATCCTGGTCTCGGGCATCGACAAGCAGCGCGTGGGTCAGGTCGCGGCCGAGATCCGCGAGTTCCGCGGCCCCGAGCCCTACAAGGGCAAGGGCGTCAAGTACGCCAACGAGTTCATCTTCCGCAAGGAAGGGAAGAAGAAGTAAGGGCCCGGAACCATGGCGAAAAATCTCGCGTCTGAAGCGCGCCGCAAGGCGCGTGTCCGCCGGAGCCTTCTCGCGGCCGCCAACGGTCGTCCGCGTCTGTCGGTGTTCCGGTCCTCCAAGCACATCTACGCCCAGATCATCGACGACGCCAAGGGCGTCACGCTGGCTGCGGCGTCGACCCTCGACAAGGGCCTGCGCGGCGAGCGCACCGGCGCCGACGTTGAGGCCGCGACCGCGGTCGGCAAGCTGGTGGCCGAGCGCGCCACGGCGGCCGGCGTCAAGGACGTCGTGTTCGACCGCGGCGCCTACATCTATCACGGTCGGGTCAAGGCCCTGGCCGAGGCCGCCCGCGAGGGCGGGCTCAACTTCTGACGCCCGCTCGGCTGGAGGATATTCGATATGGCTCGTGAGCCCCGAGACAACCGCAGGAACGATCGCGAGGAACGCGACAGCGAGTTCGTCGACAAGCTCGTTCACATCAACCGCGTCGCCAAGGTGGTGAAGGGCGGCCGTCGTTTCGGCTTCGCCGCTCTCGTCGTCGTGGGCGACCAGAAGGGCCGCGTCGGTTACGGTCACGGCAAGGCCCGTGAAGTGCCGGAGGCGATCCGCAAGGCCACCGAGTCGGCGAAGCGCGGTCTGATCCGCGTTCCGCTGCGCGAGGGCCGCACCCTGCATCACGACGTCGACGGCCGCCACGGCGCCGGCCGCGTCGTGCTGCGCGCCGCCCCGGCGGGCACCGGCATCATCGCCGGCGGCCCGATGCGCGCGGTGTTCGAGACGCTCGGCGTGCATGACGTGGTCGCCAAGTCGCTCGGCTCGTCGAACCCCTACAACATGGTTCGCGCCACCTTCGACGCCCTGAAGCACGAGGACAGCCCGCGTTCGGTCGCGGCGCGCCGCGGCCTCAAGGTCTCCACGCTGCAGTCCCGCCGTCGCGACGTCGACGCGGACGCCGTGGCCGAAGGCTGACGGCAGGACAGAGGAGCTCTACCATGGCAGACGCCGCTCAGAAGACATCCGGCAGCGTGACGGTGGTGCAGACCGGCTCGTCCACCCGCCGTCCGGCGGACCAGCACGCCACGCTGGTCGGCCTCGGGCTTGGCCGCATCGGCAAGCGCCGCACGCTGGAGGACACCGCCTCCGTTCGTGGCATGATCGCGAAGGTCGCGCATCTCGTGCGCGTCGAAGACGCCTCCGCGGGAGGGAAGTGATGGTCAAGCTTAACGATCTCCGGGACAATCCCGGCGCCACCAAGGACCGGATCCGCGTCGGACGCGGCATCGGCTCCGGCAAGGGCAAGACCGGCGGACGCGGCGTGAAGGGTCAGAAGTCCCGCACCGGCGTCGCGATCAAGGCGTTCGAGGGCGGCCAGATGCCGCTCTACCGTCGCCTGCCCAAGCGCGGCTTCCACAATCTGTTCTCGACCAACCTCAACGAGGTCAACCTCGGCCGCCTGCAGCAGGCGGTGGAGGCGGGCAAGCTCGACGCCGGCAAGCCGGTGACCGAGCAGGCCCTGATCGAGGCCGGCGTGCTGTCCAAGAAGAAGGACGGCGTGAAGGTTCTCGGCCGCGGCGAGCTCACCACCAAGCTCGACCTGGAGGTCTACGCGGTCTCCAAGTCGGTCGCGGACGTGATCGAGAAGCTCGGCGGCAAGGTGACGCTGCTCGCTCCCAAGGCGGATGCGGACGCGGCCTGACATCCTTATCTGAGGATTGCTCCCCCGCGCGGACGGGCCCTACTATCGTGGGGCGCCGTCCGCGCGGGTCTTGGCGTATAGCCAGACCAACAGACGAGGCGATCGATGGCGTCGGCGGCCGAGCAGCTTGCTGCGAACCTTAATTTCTCCGCCTTTTCGAAGGCGGACGAGCTCAAGAAGCGCATCTGGTTCACGCTCGGCGCGCTGCTGATCTACCGGCTCGGAACCTACATCCCGCTGCCGGGCATCAACCCTGCGGCGCTGGCCCAGGTGTTCCAGCAGCAGCAGACCGGCATCATCGGCCTGTTCAACATGTTCTCGGGCGGCGCGGTCGGCCGCATGGCGATCTTCGCGCTCGCCATCATGCCCTACATCTCGGCCTCCATCATCGTGCAGCTGATGACCACGGTCTCGCCGCACCTTGAGGCCCTCAAGAAGGAGGGCGAGCAGGGCCGCAAGATCATCAACCAGTACACCCGCTACGGCACGGTGCTGCTGGCGGTGGTGCAGGCCTACGGCATCGCGGTCGGCCTCGAAGGCCAGGCCAACGTCGTGGTCGATCCGGGCCTGTTCTTCCGCATCGCCACGGTGATCACGCTGACCGGCGGCACCATGTTCCTGATGTGGCTGGGCGAGCAGATCACCGCCCGCGGCATCGGCAACGGCATCTCGCTGATCATCTTCGCCGGCATCGTGGCGGAGCTTCCCGCCGCCGTCGCCGGCACGCTGGAGCTGAGCCGCACCGGCGCGCTCTCCAGCGCCATCATCCTCGGCGTCGCCGTGATGGCCGTCGCGGTCATCGCCTTCATCGTCTACATGGAGCGCGCCCAGCGCCGGCTGCTGATCCAGTATCCGAAGCGCCAAGTGTCCCAGAACCGCATGACGGGCGGCGAGAGCTCCCATCTGCCGCTGAAGCTGAACACCGCCGGCGTGATCCCGCCGATCTTCGCCTCGTCGCTGCTGCTGCTGCCGACCACGATCGCCAACTTCTCCGCGCAGGGCGCGGGGGCCGGCTGGCTGTCCGCGATCACCACGCACCTGGCCCATGGCCGGCCGCTGTACATGGTGCTCTATGTGGCGCTGATCGTGTTCTTCTGCTTCTTCTACACCGCGATCGTGTTCAATCCGACCGAGACCGCGGACAACCTGAAGAAGTACGGCGGCTTCATCCCCGGCATCCGCCCGGGCGAGCGCACCGCGGAATACATCGATTACGTGCTGACCCGCATCACGGTGGTCGGCGCGGCCTACATGGCGCTGGTCTGTCTCCTGCCCGAAATCCTGATCTCCTACGCGGCCGTGCCGTTCTACTTCGGCGGCACCTCGCTTCTGATCGTGGTTTCGGTCACCATGGACACGGTCGCGCAGGTTCAGGGGCACCTCTACGCCGCGCAGTATGAGGGCCTCATCAAGAAGGCCAAGCTCAGGGGGAAGCGTCGATGAGACTGATCCTGCTCGGACCGCCCGGCGCCGGAAAAGGTACCCAGTCGGAGCGTCTGGTGGAGGCGCATGGCATCGTCCAGCTCTCGACGGGCGACATGCTCCGGGCGGCGGTCGCCGCTGGCACGCCGGTCGGCCTCAAGGCCAAGGATCTGATGGCGCGCGGCGAGCTGGTGCCGGACGCGGTGGTGGTCCAGATCGTGGCCGACCGCATCGAAGAGCCGGACGCCCGCAGCGGCTTCATCCTCGACGGGTTCCCGCGCACGCTGGCCCAGGCCGAAGCGCTTGAGGCGATGCTGGAGCAGAAGGGCCTCAAGCTCGATTCGGTGATCGAGCTTTCGGTTGACGAGAACGCTCTGGTGGAGCGCGTGGAGCGTCGGGCCCGCGAGGCCGCGGCCGCCGGCAAGCCGACCCGCAGCGACGACGCCCCGGACGTGGTGCGCAAGCGCATCGCCGACTACAAGGCGGTGACCGCGCAGCTCAAGCCGTTCTACTCCGAGCGCGGCCTGTTCGCGGTCGTGGACGGCATGGCCCCGATCGAGCAGGTCACCGGCGCGATCGACGATATTCTGTCCCGTGTCGGCGCCCAGGCGGCCTGACCGGTCCGGATCGATCGCTAAAAAACACTTGACGCGTTGCGCCCCGCGCGCTACGCGCAACCCCTCACTGAGAACGAGCCGCGGAGCGAGGCGTTTTCACGCCCGCTCCGCGTGTCTGTTTCGATCCCCGCGCAAGGGCCGGCCTCCACTGGACGCGCGCTGACCTCTCTCCGGCATTGTCCGGACATATGGAGACATGAACGTGGCCCGTATCGCCGGCGTAAACATTCCGACCAACAAGCGCGTCGTCATCGCGCTTCAGTACATTCACGGCATCGGCGCCAAGAAGGCCGAGGAGATCTGCACCAAGGTGTCGATCCCGGCCGAGCGTCGCGTCAACCAGCTGACCGACGCCGAGGTGATCCAGATCCGCGAGACCATCGACCGCGACTATCTGGTCGAAGGCGATCTGCGCCGCGACGTGGCGATGAACATCAAGCGCCTGATGGACCTCGGCTGCTACCGCGGCCTGCGCCATCGCCGCGGCCTGCCGGTCCACGGCCAGCGCACGCACACCAACGCGCGCACCCGCAAGGGCAAGCCGAAGGCGATCGCCGGCAAGAAGAAGTGATTTTGAGCCGGGCCCCTTCGGGCGGCCCGGCGTCCGCTCTCGCTCGAGGGCGGTTCTGACTATCGCCCGGACCCTGGCGTCCGGGCGTGACGGTTTCGCAGGTATCCCGGTCTGGCGTCGCGCCGGCCGGGATGACGAATATCTCCCGAGCGCCTGGCAGAACGGGCGCGCCTGAAGGATGCAAAGCCACATGGCCAAGGAAGCCCAGCGCATTCGCCGTCGCGAACGCAAGAACATCGCGTCCGGCGTCGCGCATGTGAACGCCACGTTCAACAACACCATGATCACCATCACCGACGCGCAGGGCAACACCGTGTCCTGGTCGTCGGCCGGCGCGCAGGGCTTCAAGGGCTCGCGCAAGTCGACCCCCTACGCCGCGCAGGTCGCCGCCGAAGACGCCGCCAAGAAGGCCGCCGAGCACGGCATGCGCACCCTCGAGGTCGAAGTGCGCGGCCCCGGTTCGGGTCGTGAGTCGGCGCTGCGCGCGCTGCAGGCCGCCGGTTTCATGGTGACCTCGATCCGCGACGTGACGCCGATCCCGCACAACGGCTGCCGGCCGCGGAAGCGCCGGCGCGTCTGACGCGTTCTCGTCGCCTGCGCCCCGGCATCGTCGGGGCGCATGTTCGTTTCGGGCCGCGCCTCGATGGCGCGCCCCCGCGGGGAGAGCGGACCCCGCGGCAGACTGACGAAGGGTGCAGTCGTGATCCAGAAGAACTGGCAAGATCTGATCAAGCCGAACAAGCTTGAGGTCGCCGCGAGCGGCGACGGAAAGCGCATCGCGACCATGGTCGCCGAGCCGCTGGAGCGCGGCTTCGGTCTGACGCTCGGCAACGCGCTGCGCCGCATTCTGCTGTCCTCGCTCCAGGGCGCGGCCGTGACCTCGGTGCACATCGACGGCGTGCTGCACGAGTTCTCGTCCATCCCGGGCGTGCGTGAGGACGTGACCGACATCGTCCTCAACATCAAGGACGTCGCCATCAAGATGCAGGGCGAAGGCCCGAAGCGGATGGTGCTGCGCAAGCAGGGCCCCGGCCAGGTGGTCGCGGGCGACATCCAGGTGGTGGGCGACGTTCAGGTGCTGAACCCCGAACTGGCGCTCTGCACCCTCGACGAGGGCGCGGAGATCCGCATGGAGTTCACCGTCGACACCGGCAAGGGCTACGTCCCGGCGGACCGCAACCGCCCCGAGGACGCGCCGATCGGGCTCATCCCGGTCGACAGCCTGTATTCGCCGGTCAAGAAGGTCTCCTACCGGGTCGAGAACACCCGTGAGGGCCAGATCCTCGACTACGACAAGCTGACGCTGACCGTCGAGACCAACGGCTCGATCACGCCGGACGACGCGGTGGCCTACGCCGCCCGCATCCTGCAGGATCAGCTCGAGGTGTTCGTCAACTTCGAGGAGCCGAAGAAGGAGACCGCCCAGGCCGCCATCCCGGAGCTCGCCTTCAACCCGGCGCTGCTCAAGAAGGTGGACGAGCTGGAGCTGTCCGTCCGTTCGGCCAACTGCCTGAAGAACGACAACATCGTCTACATCGGCGACCTGATCCAGAAGACCGAGGCGGAGATGCTGCGCACGCCGAACTTTGGTCGCAAGTCGCTGAACGAGATCAAGGAGGTCCTCGCGCAGATGGGCCTTCACCTCGGGATGGAAGTCGGCGGCTGGCCGCCGGACAACATCGACGAGCTCGCCAAGCGTTTCGAAGAACACTACTGAGGGTTCGGCCTCGTCCGCCTTTCGGGGCGCGGGCCTGAAGGAGACTAAACCATGTCCATGCACGGCAAGCGGGGACGCCGCTTCAACCGGCTGCAGAGCCACCGCAAGGCGATGTTCGCCAATCTCGCGATCTCGCTCATCGAGCACGAGCAGATCGTCACCACCCTGCCCAAGGCCAAGGACCTGCGTCCTGTGGTCGAGAAGCTGGTGACTCTCGCCAAGCGCGGCGACCTGCACGCCCGCCGCCAGGCCATCGCCGAGCTGCGCCACGTCCCGACGGTGCAGAAGCTGTTCAGCGCCATCGGCCCGCGTTACGCGGAGCGCAACGGCGGCTACCTGCGCATTCTGAAGGCCGGCTTCCGCCACGGCGATAACGCCCCGGTCGCGGTCATCGAGTTCGTGGACCGCGACGTCAGCGCCAAGGGTGCCGGCGACCGCGCCCGCGCCGACGCCGAGGAGAGCGCCGCGGCCTGATCCGCGCGCGCGTCTGATAGCACTGAGGAAAGCGGCCGGCGACGGCCGCTTTTTTCGTTTCGCGCCGTCCTTCCGCCGCGCGCGGCGCGCTATGTCTTGGGCGATTCGTCGCCTTGAGACGGGAGTTCGCCATGAAGCCTGGCCGCGTCGCCGCAGCCGTCGCACTGACCATCGCCCTGATCGCGCCGCTGGGGCCTTCGCGCGCCGAGGAGCGACGGCCGCCGGACAGCGCCGCGGAAATGAAGCTGTCCTTCGCGCCCGTGGTGCGGCGGGTGACGCCGGCGGTGGTGAACATCTACGCCACCCGCACCGAGCGCCGCCGCTCGGCCTTTCTGGACGACCCGTTCTTCCGGCAGTTTTTCGGCGAGGGCAGGGGGCCGGGCCGCGAGCGGGTGCAGCGCTCGCTCGGCTCCGGCGCCATCGTCGGCGAGGATGGGCTCGTCGTCACCAACAACCACGTCATTGAGGGCATGACGGAGGTGAAGGTGGCGCTCTCCGACAAGCGGGAGTTCGAGGCGAAAATCCTGATCAAGGATCCGCGCACCGATCTCGCCGTGCTCAAGATCGGCGACGGGGCCGAGAAGTTCCCGACGCTCGGCTTCGCGGACTCGGATGCGCTGATGGTGGGCGATCTGGTGCTCGCGGTCGGCAACCCGTTCGGCGTCGGCCAGACGGTGACGTCGGGCATCGTGTCGGCGGTCGCGCGCACGCAGGTCGGCGTCAGCGACTACCAGTCCTTCATCCAGACCGACGC
Organism: Methylopila musalis; assembly: GCF_042679725.1. NCBI lineage: Bacteria > Pseudomonadati > Pseudomonadota > Alphaproteobacteria > Hyphomicrobiales > Methylopilaceae > Methylopila > Methylopila musalis. The sequence continues at coordinate 49,587 of NZ_JBHTMX010000002.1, read as the reverse complement.
GGCCATCAATCCCGGCAACTCCGGCGGCGCGCTGGTGGACCTCGACGGCAGGCTTGTCGGCATCAACACGGCGATCTTCTCCCAGTCCGGCGGGTCGGTCGGCATCGGCTTCGCGATTCCCGCCAACATGGTGCGCGTGGTGCTGGCCTCGGCCCGCTCGGGCGCCAAGGCGGTGACGCGGCCGTGGTTCGGCGCTTCGCTGCAGCCGGTGACGCCGGAGATCGCCGACAGCCTCGGCCTGAAGCATCCCGGCGGCGCGTTGATCGCCAATGTCTCGGAGGGCTCGCCGGCGGCGGCCGCGGGGCTGAAGGCCGGCGACCTGATCGTGGCGGTCGACGGCCGGCCGGTCGACGACGTGGAGAGTTTTCACTACCGCTTCGCCACACGGCCGCTCGGCGGTCTGGCGGAGGTGACGGCCGCCCGCGACGGACGGGAGCGCGTTGTGAAAGTTGCGCTGCAGGCGGCGCCCGAGACGCCCGCGCGTGACGTGCGCCGCATCGCGGGCTACTCGCCCTTCGGCGGCGCATCGGTCGCCAACCTGTCGCCGGCGCTGGCGGAGGAACTGTCCATGGACGGCGCGGCGCGGGGCGTCGTGGTGCTGGAGGCCGAGGACGGATCGCCCGCCCAGCAGCTCGGCTTCCAGAAGGGCGACGTGGTGCGCGAGGTGAACGACGCCAAGGTTGCAAACTCGGCCGATCTCGCCCGGGTCGCCCGCGCCAGCCCGCGCTACTGGAAGGTGACGATCGAACGGGGCGGACGCACCTTCACCACCGTGTTCGGGGGTTGAGGCCCGTTCGGTCGCCGTCTGGGTCGTGGACGGGTGGACGCGCTCGCTGGTGTTCGAACCGCTAAAAATCGTGGATGCCCGTGCGCCGCTCGGGCATGACGGGTGTTTGGACCGCGCATTTTCCCAGACACCAGACGGGGTGTAAGACACCGGTTCGCGGACGGAGATCGCAAGCGTCATGACCAATCTGTTCGAGGCGGCGGGGCTCGAACGCGAGGCGCCGAGGCCGCTCGCTGATCGGCTGCGGCCGCAGGCGCTGGACGAGGTGATCGGGCAGGACCATCTGCTCGGCCCCGACGGCGCGCTCGGGCGCCTCGTGGCGGCGGGCTCGGTCGGCAGCCTGATCTTTTGGGGGCCGCCCGGCACCGGCAAGACCACCGTGGGCCGGCTGCTCGCCAAGGCGACCGATCTCGCCTTCGAGCCGATCTCGGCGATCTTCTCCGGCGTCGCGGACCTGAAGAAAGCGTTCGACGCCGCGCGCGGCCGCCGCGCCATGGGGCGTGGCACGCTCCTGTTCGTGGACGAGATCCACCGGTTCAACCGCGCCCAGCAGGACAGCTTCCTCCCGGTGATGGAGGACGGCACGGTGACGCTGGTGGGCGCCACCACCGAGAACCCGTCCTTCGCGCTGAACGCCGCGCTGCTGTCCCGCTCCCGGGTGCTGGTGTTCCGCTCGCTGGACGCGGAGGCGATCGGCCGGCTGCTGGACCGGGCCGAGGCGATCGAGGCCCGGCCGCTGCCGCTGGACGAGGAAGCGCGGCTGGCGCTGATCCGCATGGCGGACGGCGACGGCCGCGCGGCGCTGACGCTCGCCGAGGAGCTGTGGCGCGCCGCCCGGCCGGGAGAGGTGTTCGACGCCGCCCGCGCGCAGGACGTGGTGCAGCGCCGGGCGCCGATCTACGACAAGTCGGCGGACGGCCACTACAACCTGATCTCCGCGCTGCACAAGTCGGTGCGCGGCTCGGACCCGGACGCGGCGCTCTACTGGTTCGCGCGCATGCTGGACGGCGGCGAGGACCCGCTGTTCCTGGCGCGGCGGCTGATCCGCATGGCCTCCGAGGACATCGGTCTCGCCGATCCGCAGGCGCTGACGCTCGCGATCGCCGCCCGCGACGCCTATGAGCAACTGGGCTCGCCGGAGGGCGAACTGGCGCTCGCCGAATGCGTGGTCCATCTCGCGACCGCGCCCAAGTCCAACGCGGTCTACGTGGCCTATAAGCAGGCGCGCGCGGCGGCGAAGGAGCACGGCTCGCTGCTGCCGCCGAAGCACATCCTCAACGCGCCGACCAAGCTGATGAAGTCGGAAGGCTACGGCTCGGGCTACGCCTATGACCACGACGCGCCGGACGCGTTTTCGGGGCAGGATTACTTCCCCGAGGCCATGCGGCGGCGGCGGTTCTACGACCCGCCGGAGCGAGGCTTCGAGCGCGAGTTGCGCAAGCGGCTCGACTACTGGAACAGGCTGCGGGCGGAGCGGGCCGGCGAGGACTGAGCGCGGGCAGGTTTTGCGCGGTTCAGGGAGTGGCGACGCTTCGTCCGTCCATGTCGCGCGGTCGGGCGCTTGAAGGTGGCCTGCCGGGCGGAGGCTTGTGCGGTCCAGTCGTGGATGCCCGAGACAGGCTCGGGCATGACGGTGACGCGGGTTGCGACGGCTCGCGCGCGTCAGGCGCCGCGCGCGAAGGCCACCACGTTGCCGCCGTGTTCCAGGCCGGCGTCCTGGGTGGCGTGGTGGCGGTCGACGGAGCTCTCCACCCGCGCGCGCAGGTCGCGCACCGTCACGAGCAGGTCGAGCCCGAGCCCGAGCGGCGCGCACATCAGCGTCGCAGCGTAGACGTCGAGCGCCTGGGTAAGAAGGTCCGCCTCGTGTTCCGAAACGGACAGAGCAAGCTTTCCGGTCATGCGCAGCACCCCGAGATCGTCGGTCGCAACCCGTGGCCCACGTTTTCGAAAATGAAACGTGCAGGCGCACAGGCGAGTTCGGAGCCCCCCGGCTCCGGTCGCCTTTTAAACGAGCGACGATCCGATTGAACCACGTTGGGTGAGAATTGACATAATCCTAACGGCGCGCGACCTCAGTCGAAGCTGGTGAGCAGGACGACGGAAAGCTCAAGCGCATCAGCGATTTCCGTCGATCGCGCCAGCGTCACGGGCATGCCGGTCATGCGGTTTCGCCAGCTCTTCGACGTCAGGTGAGGCGGAATCGACACGGTCGTCCCGTCGAGATTCGCGCGATCAAGCGCGAGCGAGGGGGCCGGCTGAAGCCGATCGGCGACGCAGCGCAGCCCGATCACCACCGCCGCGTCGTCGCCGTGCTCGCGGGCGAAGGCGATGACATCGCCCTCAAGTGGCCCCTCGACGGCGAGTGGCGTGTAGGCGCCCAGCGCGAACAGATCCGGACGGGCGCGGCGCGCGTCGAGGGCCGCGGCGGCCAGCGCCTGCTTCACCGCGCCGTCCCGCCAATGGTCGGCCGCCTGCGCCACGGTCTCGCGGCGCTCCAGCGCGGCGGCGCGGGCGGCGTAGTCCACGGGGCGCCGGTTGTCGGGGTCCACCAGCGTCAGGTCCCAGAACTCGGTGCCCTGATAGGTGTCCGGCACGCCGGGAACGGTGAGCTTCAGCAGCATCTGCAGCAGGCCGTTGGCCGCGCCCGCCGGGCCGATCCGGTCGGCGAAGGCGGCGATCTCGCGCCGGAGCGTGGCGTCGGCGCCGGTGAGGACGCCGTTCAGCAGAGCGCGCGCGGCCTCCTCGTAAGGCTCGTTCGGCGCGCTCCAGTCGGTGGCGAGCTTGGCCTCGCGCAGCGCCTTCTCCTGCCAGCCGGCGAGGCGTTCGGCGTAAACCTTGCAGCCTTCCGCGTCGTCGGGGGACAGGTCGTGCGGCCAGGCCCCCACCAGTGTCTGGTAAAGGATGGCCTCGTCGCCGGGGGAGGGCGCGGCCTCCGCGCGCAACGGCGCGGCCAGCTCCCGCCAGCGGGTGACGGCGGCGATCCAGTCGTCGGGGATTTCGCTCAAGACCGCGAGCCGGGCGCGCACGTCCTCGCCGCGCTTGTGGTCGTGAGTCGAGGTGGTGAGCATGGCGGCGGGGAACGCCTCGCCCCGCGCCGTGGTCTTGGCATGGAAGCGCTCCACGTCCATGGAGAAAGTGGCGACGTCGAAGCCCACGTCGGTGCGCGAGGTCAGCTTGCCGTGGCGGTAGAAGGCGGTGTCCTCCACCGCCTTGGCGGCGACCGGGGCGGACAGCTGCTGGAAGCGGCGGATCGCCTTGTCGCGCAGCAGGCGCTCGCTCTCGGGCGCGTCGGCGTCGCCGCCGAGCCAGCCGTCGAGCAGATCCAGCACTGCGACATCGGCGGGCAGGATGCTCTCTCGCGCCTTGGCGAGCGCCCGGCCGAACAGCGCCGCGTCGGCCTCGCCCCGGCCCTCCGCCGCGTTGGCGTAGGTGCGATAGGCCGGGAAATGCGCCAGCAGCTCCACCAGCGCGCGGCGGATGGCGGCGCGGGAGGTGTCGCGGGTGTCGTAGTCGAGCCGCGCCACCTGATGCAGCGCCTGCGCCGCCTGATCGAGCTGGGCGGAGAACGAGCGGTCGAGGATCTCCCGGCGGGCGATCTCCTCCTCCGCGTGGAAGTCCTCCGGCCGGCCACTCAGCTCGGCCCAGAACGCGCCGAGCAGCGGCTCGCCGGCGGGCGCGTGCAGCAGCGCGCTGACGTCGTCCATGAAGTCGTAGCCGCTGGCGCCGTCCGCGGCCCAGTCGCGGGACAGCTCCTCGCCGGGACCGAGGATCTTCTCCACCACCAGATAGGCGCGCTGGTCCTTGAGGGCGCCGGGGCGCTCGCCCTGGGCGGCGTCGAGATGCTCGCGCAGCCGCCGGCAGTAGCCGCCGGGGTCCATAAGCCCGTCCACATGGTCGATGCGGAAGCCGTCGATCAGGCCCTCGCCATAGAGCTTCAGCAGCAGCTCGTGGGTCGCCTCGAACACGGCCGGGTCGGCCATGCGCAGGCCCGCGAGCTCGTTCACGTCGAAGAAGCGGCGCCAGTTGATCTCGTCGCCGGCCACCAGCCAGTGCGCGAGCCGCCAGTTCTGGCGCTCCAGCAGCGCGTGCAGCCGCTCACGGCCCTCGTCGGTCGCCGTGTCGTAGGCCTCGAGCCCGAGACCCTCGATCTCGTAGCGGTCTTCGGGGCGCAGCGGGAACAGGTTGTCGTGGTAGCGCAGGGTGAGCGCGCCGCGCTTGCCGTCGCGGGTGATCTCAAGCGCGCCGCCGCGCAGCGCCTCGCCATAAGTCTCGCCGAGCGAGGGCAGCAGGATCTTGTCCTTCAGCGCGGGGTCTGCGGGCTCCCAGTCGATGTCGAAGAAATGGGCGAAGCGGCTGCCCCGGCCGTGGGCCAGCATGTCCTGCCACCAGGCGTTGTCGGAGCCGACCGCCATGTGGTTCGGCACGATGTCCACGATCAGGCCGAGCCCCTCGGCGCGCAGCGCCGCGACCAGCGCGCGCAGGCCGTCCTCGCCGCCAAGCTCGGGGTTGACCGCGGTCGGGTCGACCACGTCGTAGCCGTGCATGGAGCCGGCGCGGGCGGTCAGGATCGGGGAGGAGTAGAGATGGCTGATCCCGAGCCGCTTGAGATAGCCGACCAGCGGAATGGCGTCGGCGAAGGGGAAGTCCTTGTGGAACTGCAGGCGCATCGTCGCCCGCGGGGGGCTGGCGGGCGTCGGGGCGTCGGTCAAGAGCTGCGTCTCCGGTTCAGCGCGTCGAGGCGGGCCGCGGGGGAGGGCTTCGCCAGGGCGTCGGGGGCGGGTTCGGGCAGGCGTCGGCGCCAGTTCGGGTGCTCGGTGGTGGTGCCGGGAAGATTCGGCTGCTCCAGCTGGCCGAGCGCGTCCTCGAGCGGCAGCAGCGCCAGTTTCGAGGGCGTGGCGGCGAGGAAGCGCACGGCGGCGTCCACCGCCGGGTCGGTGTCGTCCGGGGCGGGCGAGGGGCCGTCGGCCACGCCCGCGGTGACGAAGGCGCCCCAGATGCGCTCGCGATCGTCGGCGCGCTCCACCTGCTCGCGCGCGGCGTCCTCGCCAATGGGCGCGCCGAAGGCCTCGCCGCGCAGGTCGATATCCGCGCCGCTCCACCAGCCGGCGGTGGTGGGCAGGTCGTGGGTCGCGGTCATGGCCAGCGCATCGGCGGGGTAATAGTCCGGGGGATAGAAGCGCTCCGCGTCGCGCTCGAAGCGCAGCACGCGCATGCCGGCGACGCCGGCCGCGGCGAGCCGCTCCCGGAACCCTTCCGGCACGGTGCCGAGGTCTTCGCCCACCACGACGGCGGCGTTGCGCACCGACTCCAGCGCCAGCAGCCGCATCATGTCCTCGACCGGATAGGCGAGATAGGCGCCGTGCGCCGCAGTCTCGCCCTCGGGCGAGAGCCACAGCCGCGTCAGGCCCATGGCGTGGTCGATGCGCACGCCGCCGGCGTAGCGCATGGAGGCGCGCAGGGTCGCGAGATAGGGCGCGAAGCCGCCGGCCTTGAGCGCCATGGGCGAGAAGGTGGCGAGGCCCCAGGACTGGCCGTCGGCGTTGAACAGGTCCGGCGGGCAGCCGACCGACAGGCCGACCAGCACGTCCCGCTGGCGACCCCAGGCGTGGCTGCCGCCGGGGTCCATGCCGACCGCGAGATCGGAGATCAGGCCGATCGCCATACCGGCGTCCTTCGCCGCACCTTGAGCCGCCGCGAAGGAGCGCGCCGCGAGCCATTGCAGGAACACGTGGAACGTCACCTCGTCCGCATGCGCGGCGGCGAAGGCGTCGACCTCGGCGCTCGCCGGATCGCGGAACGGCGCCGGCCAGTCGCGCCAGCTCCATTGGGAGGCGTCGGCGCGGAAGCGCGCGCCGTGCACCGTCTCGAACCGGGCGTGCTCCTCCAGCAGCGCGCCGCCGTCGGCGCGGAAGGCGGCGAAATCGAGCGCGAGCCGGCTCGAGGCCTCCGGGAGGTCAAAGGCGCGGAAGCCGTCATAGAGCGCGCGGAAGGTGGCGAGCTTCGCGGCGGCCGCCTCCGGCCAATCGATCAGCGCGGCCCGCTCGTGCAGGGCGCGGGCGGTCGCGACGCCGGCCGCTTCGGCCGCGGCGGCCGAGCGCTCCTCGCCGAACACGAAGTCCGGATCGGCGTGGAGCGGGTTCAGAAACAGCCGGCTCGACGGCGAGTAGGGGCCGAAATGGTGCGGGTCGGCGGTGAAGCCCGCATGGAGCGGCGACAGAGCGAGCGCGTCCGCGCCGGCCCGGCCGGCGGCGTTGGCGAGCTGCGCCACGCCGCCGAAATCGCCGATGCCGCCGTCGCCCGCGCGGGTGAGGCCGTAGACCTGCGCCGCGAGGCCCCAGAGACGGGAGCCGCCGGCCACGTCGCCGATGCCGAGGCCGGAGCGCGGGGCGACCGCAACCACGATCTCGGCCTCCGCCGTCTCCAGCAGATGGTAGCCTGGCTCCAGAATGGCGCGCATGCGGGCAAGCCCCGGTCCGGCCTCCTCCAGCGTCACATCGAAATCCGCGCCGTCCTCACGCCGCAGGCGGGCGCGGCCGGGGGCGGCGCGCAGGGTGAAGGCCTCGCCAACCGTCGCCGTGACCATAGGCGTCGGCGCCGCGCCGTCCGCGTCCACCCGGTCGTGGGCCTCCTTCGCCTCCGCGAGCGTGTCGCAGCCGAGGCCGAGCGCCTTCAGGATGCGCCGCAGCGTATCGGCCTCGACCGCGTGGGTGCGGCCCCACTGGTCGCGCCATTCCGGCGACAGCCCCGCGCGGCGGGCGAGGGCGATGACGGCGTCGTCGTGGTCCAACTCAGGCGCGCTCCAGAAGGACGATCGTGGTCAGGCCGGGCAGCGTGCCGGCCCGCAGGGCGTCGGCCGCGCCGGGCGCGGTCTCGTAAAGGATAGGTCCGGCGATCTCGGGCGCCGCCACGGCGTCGTTCACGAGATTGAGCGCGAGCGTCAGCCGGGCGCCGTCGCCGAGCCGCCAGCGCGCCACCGCAGCGGCCGGGCCGACCGCCTCGGCGCCCTCGCTGACCGCGCCCGCGATGCGGGGCCCGATCTCGGCGGCGCGAAGGGCGAGCAGGCGGGTGATCAGCGCGGTCCGCGCTTCCGCCCGCTCGGGATGCGGCTTGGGGATCGAGCGCTCGAAGGTCTTGATGGCGTTCGGGTCCGGGATCTCGGCGCCGGCGAAGGCGGCGAACTTGGCGAACTCCTTGCGGCGGCCCTTGCGCACCGCTTCGGCCAGCTCGCCCTCATGGTCGGTGAAGAACAGGAACGGCGTCTCGCTCGCGGTCTCCTCGCCCATGAACAGCATGGGGATCTGAGGGATCAGCAGCAGCGCGGCGGTGGCCGCCTCGATCGCCTCCGGGGCCGCGAGCGTGGTCAGCCGGTCGCCGAAGGCGCGGTTGCCGATCTGGTCGTGGTTCTGCAGGAAGCTGATGAAGGCGGTGGGCGGCAGGTGGCCGCTCGGGCTGCCCCGGCGCCGGCCGTCGAGATGGGGCGAGGGCTCGCCCTGATAGACGAAGCCTTCCGACAGCGCGCGGGCGAGCTTCGCGCCCACATCCTCGGCGTAGTCTTCGTAATAGCCTTCCCGCTCGCCGGTGAGCGCCACATGGACGACATGGTGGAAGTCGTCGTTCCACTGGGCGTCCACCTCGCCGGCGAGATGGGACGGCTGGTTGTGCTCGTTTTCGAGCACCAGATGGACATGCCGGCCCGGCTCCACGGACGCGCGGACGGCGGCCGCCATCTCGTCGATCCAGTCCTGCTCGGAGATGGCGTGCACCGCGTCGAGCCGCAGCCCGTCGAAGCGGTATTCGAGCAGCCAGAACAGCGTGTTCTCGGTGAAGTAGCCGCGCACCTCCGGGATGCGGAAGTCGATCGCGCCGCCCCAGGGCGTCTGCAGATCCTCCCGGAAGAAGCCGGGATTGGCGGCGGGAATGTAGTTCCCGTCCGGCCCGAAGTGATTGTAGACCACGTCGAGGAAGATCATCAGCCCGAGCCCGTGGGCGCGATCGACGAGACGCTTGAGCTGCTCCGGCGTGCCATAGGCCGCGTCGGGGGCGTAGGGCAGCACGCCGTCATAGCCCCAGTTGCGGACGCCGGGGAAGTCGGCGATCGGCATCAGCTGCACGGCGGTGACGCCCAGCGCTTTCAGCCGCGGCAGCGCCTCGGCCACGCCGTCGAAGCCGCCGAAACAGCCCACATGCAGCTCGTAGATCACCGCCTGGTCCCAGGGGCGGCCGGTCCAGCCGGGGGTCTCCCAGTCATAGGCCGCAGGATCGACCACCACGCTCCAGCCATGGACGTCGCCGTCCTGAAACCGCGAGGCGGGATCGGGAACCGCAAGACCGTCGTCGAGGCGGAAGCGGTAGCGCGCGCCCACAGGCACGGCGCGCGACGTCTCGAACCAGCCGTCGTCCGATCGGGTCAGGGGTAAGGGCTCCGCGCCATCCACCTCCAGCGCCACCGCCTGCTGGGCCGGGGCCCAGAAGCGGAAGCGGGTCGCTTCGGGCGTGAACTGGGCGCCAAAGGGCAGGTCGCGCGCGAAGGCTTGCGGCAAGAGCTTACTCTCCGATGGGATCGTCTACGGGGCCGGGCGCGCGCCGCACGGCGCCGGCGGGAAGCATGCTGAGCGCCAGAACGGCGCTGCGGGACTGCACCGTCACCAGACCGCCGTGGAACGAGCGGCGCGGCGCGGTCGGGCGGGCGGTGTCCAGCAGCACGTCGGCCGCGGGGCAGGGGTGGGGAAGGGTGAAGACGCGATCGTCGGCGGTGGGATTCAGCATGAAGATCAGGATGGGAGCGACGCCGTCGTCCCGCCGGTAGGCGCGACGCAGTGTCAACGTCCTTTCGCCGCCGTCGTTCCATGCCCCAGCGCTGAGCGGCTGCCCGTCTTCGCCGAACCACGCGATGTCCAGCACGCCGGGGGCGATCTCCTCCCGGCCGTGCAGGAAATGCTTGGCGCGCAGCACCGGCAGCTCGGCGCGCAGGGCGATCAGGCGGGCGAGAAACGCGGTCATCGCCTCGCCCTCGGGCGTGCCGGCGAGCGACCAGTCGACCCAGGAGATGGCGGTGTCCTGGGCGTAGGCGTTGTTGTTGCCCTGCTGGGTGCGGCCGAACTCGTCGCCCGCCAGCAGCATGGGCGTGCCTTGCGCGAACATCAGCGTCGCGAGCAGCGCCCGCGCCACCCGGCCCCGGATCTCCAGCACCTCCGGGTCGTCGGTCGGGCCTTCCACGCCCCAGTTGCAGGAGCAGTTCTCGCCGTGGCCGTCGCGGTTGTCCTCGCCGTTGGCGTGGTTGTGCTTCTGCTCGTAGGCGGTGGCGTCGGCCAGCGTGAAGCCGTCATGGCTCGCCACGAAGTTGACCGAGGCCCACGGCTTGCGCGAGCGGCGGTCGAACAGGTCGGACGAGCCCGCGAGCCTTGCGGCGAGTTCCGGCCGCTGGCCGCCGTCGCCGCGCCAGAACCGGCGGAAGCTGTCGCGGGCGCGGTCGTTCCACTCCGCGAAGCCGGGCGGGTGCTGGCCAAGCTGGTAGCCGCCGGGGCCGATGTCCCACGGCTCGGAGATCAGCTTCACCCGCTGCAGCACCGGGTCCTGCCGCACCGCGTCGAAGAAGCCCGAGCCCGGATCGAAGCCGTGGTCCTCGCGCCCGAGCGTCACGCCGAGGTCGAAGCGGAACCCGTCCACATGGAAGTGCTCGACCCAGTAGCGTAAGGAGTCCATCACCATCTGCAGCACGCGGGGGTGGCTGAGATTGACGGTGTTGCCGGTGCCGGTGTCGTTGACGCAGCGGCGCAGGTCGTTCCGGATCAGCCGGTAGTAGCTGAGATTGTCGAGGCCCCGGAGCGAGAAAGTCGGCCCTTCCTCGCTGCCCTCCGCGGTGTGGTTGTAGACCACGTCGAGGATAACCTCGATGCCCGCCGCGTGCAGGCGCCGGATCGCGACCTTGATTTCGTTCAGCGAGCCGTCGGAGAGGTAGCGCTGCTCGGGCGCGAAGAAGCCCAGCGTGTTGTAGCCCCAGTAGTTGCGAAGGCCCTTCTCCACCAGCACCCGGTCCTGCACGAAGGCGTGGATCGGCAGCAGCTCCACCGCCGTGATCCCGAGGCGGCGGTAATGGTCCAGCATGCGCGGGCTCGCCAGCGCCGCGAAGGTGCCGCGCTCGTGGGGCAGCACGTCTTCCCGCTGCATGGTGAGGCCGCGCAGATGCGCCTCGTAGATCACGGTCTCGGACCACGGCGTGTTCGGCGGCCGGTCGTCGCCCCAGTTGAACGCGCCGTCCACCACCACGGCCTTGGGCATGCCCGGCGCGCTGTCGCGCCGGTCGTAGGACAGGTCGCCGCGTGCGGAATGCAGCCGGTAGCCGTAGAGCGCGTCCGACCAGCGCACGTCGCCCCAGATCTGGCGGGCGTACGGGTCGAGCAGCAGCTTGTTGGGGTTGAAGCGGTGACCGTGCTGGGGGTCGTAGGGGCCGTAGGCGCGGAAGCCGTAGAGCAGCCCTGCGCGGGCGCCCGCCAGATAGCCGTGGAACACTTCGTCGGTCTGTTCCGGCAGCGCCATGCGGGCGATCTCGCGCCGGCCGGACGGATCGAACAGGCAGAGATCGACGCGCTCCGCATGGGCGGAGAACACGGCGAAGTTCACGCCGAGCCCGTCCCAGGTGGCGCCGAGCGGATAGGGCGAACCGGCGTCGAGCCTCTGGGTCATGCACGCGCCTCCGGATGCGGATTCATCAAAGACGCTCCACGCTCATGACGCCCCACGTTCTGATGTTTAAAGCGCGAACGGCGCCGGTGTGACTACCGCCCCGCCGCGCACGACAGCTGCGCGCGCACGCGCCTCGGCGAGGCCATTCGGAGAATGCAGCGACTTTTCGCCTATGTCTCCGCTCCGGACCCGGAACGCGCCATTCGCCGCAGCGGCGGCCACGGCGACGGGCGCCGCCATGGCCGGTCCCGAACGGCCCGGAGCCGTCACCCGGCGCTGAGCACGACCACGCCCAGCGGCGGCAGCGTCAGGTCGAGCGCGTGCGGCTCGCCGTGGCTTGAGGCCTCCACCGCCGTCACGCCCCCGGCGTTGCCGATGTTGGAGCCGCCGTAGATGCTGGAATCCGTGTTGACGATCTCGCGCCACAGGCCGCCGACCGGCACGCCGACGCGGTAGCCGTGGCGGGGCACCGGCGTCATGTTGGCGACCACGAGCGCCGGGGCCTCTCCCTCCGCAACGCGCAGGAAGGCGAACACGGAGTTGGCCCGGTCGTCGCCCACGATCCAGCGGAAGCCCTCCGGCGCGCAGTCGAGCCGGTGCAGCGCCGGATGGGCGGCATAGGCGCGGTTCAGGTCGCGGATCAGCCGCTGCACGCCCGCGTGGCCGGGATCGTCCAGCGCCCGCCAGTCCACCTGCCCGTCATGGTTCCACTCGGAGGCCTGCGCCACCTCGCCGCCCATGAACAGCAGCTTCTTGCCGGGATGGGTCCACATCAGGCCGTAGAGCGCCCGCAGGTTGGCGAGCTTCTGCCACTGGTCGCCCGGCATCTTGCCGAGCAGCGAGCCCTTGCCGTGCACCACCTCATCGTGGCTCAGCGGCAGCACGAACTTCTCGGAAAAGGCGTAGACCAGCCCGAAGGTGATCCCGTCATGGTTGTACTGACGGTAGATCGGGTTCTGCTCCACGTAATGCAGCGTGTCGTGCATCCAGCCCATGTTCCACTTGTAGTGGAAGCCGAGCCCGTTCTCGCCGGTCGGCCTCGTCACGCCGGGCCACGCGGTGGATTCCTCCGCGATCATGATGGCGCCCGGCGTGCGCTCCCGCACCACCGCGTTCAGATGCTGGAGGAACTGCACAGCCTCCAGATTCTCGCGGCCGCCATACTGGTTCGGCACCCACTCGTCCGCCTTGCGGGAGTAGTCGCGGTAGAGCATGGACGCCACCGCGTCGACGCGCAGGCCGTCCACGTGGAAGGTCTCCAGCCAGTGCAGCGCGCTGGCGATGAGGAAGTTCTGCACCTCCCGCCGGCCGAAGTTGTAGATCGCCGTGTTCCAGTCGATGTGGAAGCCTTCGCGCGGATCGGCGTGCTCGTAGAGCGCGGTGCCGTCGAAGCGGTAGAGGCCATGGACGTCGGTGGGGAAATGGGCCGGCACCCAGTCCAGCACCACGCCGACGCCGGCGGCGTGGGCCGCGTCCACGAAGCGGGCGAAGTCCTCCGGCGCGCCGTAGCGGGCGGTAGGGGCGAACAGGCCGAGCGGCTGGTAGCCCCACGAGCCGCCGAACGGATGCTCGCTGATCGGCAGCAGTTCGAGATGGGTGAAGCCCAGATCCTTGACGTAGGGGATCAGCGTGTCGGCGGCGAAGGCCCAGTCCACCGCGCGGCCGTCCGGCGTCATCCATGAGCCGAGATGGACCTCGTAGAAGCTGAGCGGCTTGTCCGGCGCCTGCCGGTCGGCGCGGGCGTCCATCCAGTCGCCGTCGGTCCAGGCGTAAGGCTCAGGCGAGGCCACCACCGAGCCGGTGGCGGGCGCGAGCTCGAAGGCGCGGCCGACCGGGTCCGCCTTGTCCGGCAGGCGGGCGCCGTCCGGTCCGATCAGTGCGAACTTGTAGCGCTCGCCCGGCCCGATGCGGGGCACGAACAGCTCCCACACGCCGGAGGGCAGCCGCTGGCGCATAGGGTGGCGGCGCGCGTCCCAGGCGTTAAAGTCGCCGATCACCGCCACGCGGCGGGCGTTGGGCGCCCAGACCGCGAAGCGCACGCCTGCCACGCCGTCGACGGTGGTCGCATTGGCGCCGAGCGCGGAAGCAAGTTCGAAATGGCGGGATTCGCCGAAGAGATGCAGGTCGAGATCGCCCAGCAGCAGGCCGAAGGAATAGGGGTCCTCGGTCTCCTGCGTCACGCCGCCGGGCCAGGTGATCCGCAGCAGATACGGATCGACGCCGCGGGCCTCGCCCTCGAACACGCCGGTCCCGTCGATCTCCTGAAGCGTCGCGACCGCCGCGCCGCCGTCGCGGGCCACCGCCTCCACCCGCTCCGCGCCGGGAAGAACGGCGCGGATGACGATGGCGGCGCCGCCGTCGTGGCGGCCGAGCACGGCGAAGGGATCGCCGTGGGTTCCGTGCGCGAGGGCCTCAAGCGCGGAGCGGTCGAGCGTCGTGGAGGCGAGCGTCATGACGGGTCTCCTTCGGGCGCGAGGCGCTCGACGATGGCGGCGAGGCCGCCGAGCGGCACGTCGATCCAGGTGGGTCGATTCGCGGCCTCGTAGCCGATTTCATAAGCCGCCTTCTCGATCAGGAACATGTCGAGCAGATCGGCCGACAGCGCGCCGCCGGCGGCCGCGAGCGCCTGACGGTAGGCGGCGAGGAACGATTCCGCAGCGTCCGAGCGGAAGCGCTCCACGAAGTCGTCGCGACGGTCTCCGGTGACATGGGCCGAGGCCTGCACGTTCCGCCCCACCATAGCGGCGGCGTAATCGAACGAGCGCAGCACGCCCGCCACGTCCCGGAGCGGGCTCGCCTTGGCGCGCCGTTCCTCCAGCGGCCGGGCGGGCTCGCCCTCAAAGTCGATGAACACCACGTCGTCGCCTGCGACCAGGATCTGGCCGAGATGCAGGTCGCCGTGGATGCGGCTGACGGTGGAGCCGACGCCGCTCGCCGCCAGCCGGTCAATGGCGGCGACGACCGCCTCCCGCCGGGAGACGATGAGACGCGCGCGGGACGCGTCCGCCTCGTTCGCCCAGTCGGAGCGGGCGTTCAGCGCCTGAATGGCCCCGTCGAGCAGGGCGATCGCGCGCGCCTTCCAGCTCTCCACGTCTTCGGCGGTGGCCGGCGCCGGCGCGAAGGCCGGATCGTCGGACGGGCGCGCCAGCACCGCGTGCAGCTCGCCGAGCCGCGAACCGAGCGTGGCGCCGAAGGTGGAGAACTCCTGGAAGCGGTGATCGTCGCTCATGGCGCCGCCGCCCTGTCCGCCGAAGTCGTCCAGCGCGCGGGAGAGGTGGTCGAGCGTCCAGGTCCAGGCGTCGCCCTGGTTGCGCACATAGCCCTGGATGATGGCGAGCGTCGCCTGCTCGCCCTCGGGCGTCACGCGCACCATCTCGCCGAGGAACGGCGCGGCGTTGGCGTAGCCCTGCGCGGTGAGGTGGCGGCCCATCTCGGCTTCCGGGTGGCGGCCCGGCGCGATCTTGCGCAGCACCTTGATCATCATCAGATCGCCGGCGATCAGCGAGGAGTTCGATTGCTCCGCCGACAGCCAGATGATCTCCGCGTCGTCGGGCAGCGCGGGGATCTCCACCCCCTCCGCCGGCTGGAACCGGATCTCCCCGCTCGCCGTCTCGATCCGCCTGCTCTCCTTCAGCGCGGCGGCGATGGCGAAGGCGAAGCTCGGCAGCGCGAAGGCGTCGGTGAGCAGATGCACCTCGCGGCCCTTGCGCACGCGGGCGAGCGCCAGCCGGTTCGGCAGGGAGGACAGCGTCTCGTCCTCCGCCACCACCGCGAGCGGCAGCAGCCAGCGGGTGGGCTCGGGCCCGCCGGTGACCTCGACCTCGATCAGGCCGATGTCCTGCCCTTGCGCGCTGAGGCGGCTCAGCGCCTTGATGCGCGGCAGGATCTGCTTCTGGTCCTTGCCGGAGAACCAGCGGCGCTTGGCGAGATAGGCCGGAAGCACCGCCGTCTCCAGCGTCTTGCGCGCCTCCGTCTGCATGGCGTCGTCCACGCCCGCGCGCAGCACCAGCGTCTCGTAATCCGGCAGCGGCTCGGGCGCGGGCGTGTGCCAGGCCGGCGCCGCCTGGGCTGCGGTGAGCGTGAACCAGTAGAAGCCGTAAGGCGACAGCGTGAGCAGATAGGTGAGCTGGCCGATGGGCGGGAACACCGAGCCCGCCGTCATCTCCACCGGCACGCGGCCCTCGAACTCGGAGAGGTCGAGCTCCACCGCCTGCGGGCTGCGGCCCATGTTGGCGACGCACAGGATCGTCTCGCCTTCATGCTCGCGCAGATAGGCCAGCACGCGCCGGTTCTGCGGGAACAGGAAGCGGATGGTCCCACGGCCGAAGGCCGGGTGCTGCCGCCGCGTCGCCAGCATGCGGCGCGTCCAGTTCAGCAGCGAATGGGGATCGCGCGCCTGCGACTCCACGTTCACGGCGAAGTAGCCGTAGAGCGGGTCCATGATCGGCGGCAGCACCAGCGAGGCGAAATCGGCGCGGGAGAAGCCGCCGTTGCGGTCGATGGACCACTGCATCGGCGTGCGCACGCCGTCCCGATCACCGAGATGGATGTTGTCGCCCATGCCAATCTCGTCGCCGTAATAGATCACCGGCGTGCCGGGCATGGAGAGCAGCAGCGAGTTCATCAGCTCCACCCGGCGGCGGTCGCGCTCCATCAGCGGCGCGAGGCGGCGGCGGATGCCGAGATTGATGCGCGCGCGCCGGTCGGCCGCGTAGGTGGACCAGAGGTAGTCGCGCTCCTTGTCGGTCACCATCTCGAGCGTCAGCTCGTCATGGTTGCGCAGGAAGATGGCCCACTGGCAGTTGTCCGGGATCGCCGGCGTCTGCCGCATGATGTCGGTGATCGGGAAGCGGTCCTCCTTCGCGATCGCCATGTACATGCGCGGCATCAGCGGGAAGTGGAACGCCATGTGGCATTCGTCGCCGTCGCCGAAATAGTCCTTGGTGTCCTCCGGCCACATGTTGGCTTCCGCCAGCAGGAAGCGGTCGGGATAGGTGCGGTCCAGCTCGGCGCGGATCTCGCGCAGGATGCCGTGGGTCTCGGGCAGGTTCTCGTTCGAGGTGCCGTCGCGCTCGATCAGATAAGGCACCGCGTCGAGCCGCAGGCCGTCGATGCCGAGATCGAGCCAGAACTTCATCACCGCGAAGACTTCGCGCAGCACCTCCGGGTTGTCGAAGTTCAGGTCCGGCTGGTGGCTGTAGAAACGGTGCCAGAAATACTGGCCCGCCACCGGGTCCCAGGTCCAGTTTGAGCGTTCGGTGTCGAGGAAGATGATGCGGGTGCCGGAATAGAGCGTGTCGTCGTCCGACCAGACGTAGAAGTTCCGCTCCGGGGAGCCCTTGGGCGCGTTGCGGGCGCGCTGGAACCACGGATGCTGGTCGGAGGTGTGGTTGATGACCAGCTCCGACACCACCTTGAGGCCGCGCTTGTGGGCCTCCTCGACGAAACGGCGCACGTCTTCCAGCGTGCCGTAGTCCGGCGACACGTCCTTGTATTCGGCGATGTCGTAGCCGTCGTCGAGCCGGGGGCTCGGATAGAACGGCAGCAGCCAGACCACGTTGACGCCGAGATCGGCGATGTAGTCGAGCTTCGAGAGCAGACCGCCGAAATCACCGATGCCGTCGCCGTTGGAGTCCGAGAAGGACTTTACGTGCAGCTGGTAGATGATGGCGTCCTTGTACCACTGCGGGTCGACGCCGTCGCGCGACACCACGGTTCCGCCGGGGGCGGCGGTCTCGATGCTGGGCGAGGGGGCGTTCATCAGGCTTCTCCCGAAAGTCTCGTCAGGCGCCACACATGGAACGGCAGATCGTTCGGATCGAGGCGGATCCGGTGGTTCTTGCCGGTCAGCGTGAAGCGGTTGCCGCGCATCAGGTCTTCGACCGCGAGCGTCTCATGGTCGCCGAGCCCGAACTCCCACAACGGAACCTCGTACTCCGCGTCCTTCGCCGCGTGGGGGTCGAAATTGACGAAGACCACCACCATGTCCTCGACCCGGCCGGAGTCGTCGTCGGCGAGGCGAGGCTTGCCGTAATAGAGAACATGCTCGTCGAAGGCGTTGTAGAACCGCACGCCGAGATGGGTCTGAAGCGCCGGGTTCTCCTTCCGGATGCGGTTCAGCCGCGTGATCTCCGGAATGATGTTGCCGGGCTGCGCCCAGTTGCGGATGCGGATCTCGTACTTCTCGCTGTCGAGATACTCTTCCTTGCCCGGCAGGGCCGCGCTCTCGCAAAGCTCGAACCCGTTGTACATGCCCCAGAGCCCCGACAGCGTGGTCGCGAGCGCCGCGCGGATGAGGAAGCCCGCGCGGCCCGAGGTCTGCAGGAAATACGGATTGATGTCCGGCGTGTTGACGAAGAAGTGCGGCCGGAAGAAGTCCTTTGGCGCGGTGGTCGTCAGCTCGGTCAGGTAATCGGCGATCTCGCCCTTGTGGTTGCGCCAGGTGAAGTAGGTGTAGGACTGGCCGTAGCCGACCTTGGCCAGCCGATACATCACCTTCGGCCGCGTGAACGCCTCCGACAGGAAGATCGCGCCCGGATGCTTCGCCTTCACCTCGGCGATCATCCATTCCCAGAACGGCAGCGGCTTGGTGTGCGGGTTGTCGACACGGAAGGTCGTGACGCCTTCCGACGCCCAGAACAGCACCACGTCCCGGAGCGCCGCCCACAGGCCCGGAACCGCGTCCGGGCCGTAGAAGTCCACATTGACGATGTCCTGGTACTTCTTCGGCGGGTTCTCGGCGTATTTCATGGAGCCGTCCGGCCGCCATTTGAACCAGCCCGGATGCTGCTTCAGCCAGGGGTGGTCCGGCGAGCACTGGATGGCGAAGTCGAGCGCCAGCTCCAGCCCGTGCTCCTTCGCGGCGGCGACCAGCGCGCGAAAGTCCTCCAGCGAGCCCAGCGCCGGGTGCAGCGCGTCGTGGCCGCCCTCCGCCGAACCGATGGCGTAGGGGCTGCCCACGTCGTCGGGGCCTGGGGTGAGCGTGTTGTTGCGCCCCTTGCGGTTGCTGGCGCCGATCGGATGGATCGGCGGGAAGTAGAGCACGTCGAAGCCCATGTCGCGGATCATGGGCAGGCGGCGGATCACGTCGCGGAACGTGCCGTGGCGGGTGGGATCGCCGCTTTCAGAGCGCGGGAACAGCTCGTACCAGCTGGCGAAGGCGGCCTGCACCCGGTCCACGGTGACGCCGAACGGGCCCGAGCGCGTCGCGAACGCCCGGTGCTCGGCGGCGTCGACCGCGGCGCGGGTGTCGGGCGCGAGCAGGCCGGCGACCCGCGCCGCCACGTCCGTCTCCTCGCGCAGCGTCAGCACGATGGCGCCGAGCGCCCGCGCCGCGCCCGCGGGAGCGGAGGCCGCGATCTGCTCCAGCAGGATCAGGCCCTCCTCGGTCTCCAGCCGCACGTCGAGCCCCGCCTCGCGCTTCTTGCCGAGATCGCGCCGGAAGGTGCCGAAATCGTCCCACCACGCCTCGACCGCGAACTCGTGCGCGCCGACCGCGTCCGGCGTGAAGCCGCCGCGCCAGCGGTCGTTCACAAGCTCGGTCAGCGGCTCGCGCCGCCACTCGCCGCCGACCGGCCGCCAGAGCACGGACGCGCCCAACACCTCGTGACCGTCGGCGAAGACATCCGCCTCGACGATGACCCGGTGTCCGACTACCGTCTTCACGGGAAACCGGCCGCCATCCACGCTTGGGCTCACCGCTTCGATCGCGATGCGCGGGCTGTCGGCGGCCTGGACGGCGTCGGGGGAGGGGATGGTCATGCGTCTCTCTCCTCGGCGGGCGCTGTGTGGCGTTGAAGGGAGGGACGGTTCGCTGAACGCGACGTCCCGCATGCTGAGCATAGGTCGGTCGGCGTCGCCGCCCGACAACCCCGAACCCCCTCGATTAGGGAGGTCTTCGATGAACGACCGCGAAGCCCGCATCCGCGATCTCGCCTACAGCATCTGGGAAGAGGCGGGTCGTCCGCAGGGGCAGGAGGATCGGCACTGGGACGAGGCGCAGCGGCGCTACGCCGCGGCGCCGCCGGCAGAAACGCCCCTGTCCGACGAGGCGGCGGCCAGGGCGCGGAGAGCGGCGAGCCGCGCCCGCAAGCGCGCCAGGCTCGCCGCCGAGGCGGCCAAAGCCGCCACAGAGGCGCCGCCGCCCGAGCCCGCCCCCAAGCCGAAGACGAAACGGCCCAAGCCCAAGGCGTGAGGCTCTTGGGATCGGATTGTCACGCAGTTGCGAAGTGAACGTGTGATTATCCGGAACGCGCGCGCCCCAGCGTCGTTGTTGTCCCCGTGACGGGACACGAGCGGGCGGCGCGCCGCCCGCTCACACAAGGGCGAGCGAAGCCTATGAGCGACATCAAGACCGGCCGCCGGATCGAGGCGGGACGGCCCACCATTCTTGGCGCAACCCCGGACGGCGAGGGCGTGAACTTCGCGCTGTTCTCGGCCTATGCCGAACGGGTGGAGCTCTGTCTGTTCGATGACAAGGGCAACGAGGTCGAGCGCATCGACCTGCCCGAATACACCGACGAGGTGTGGCACGGTTATGCGCCGGGCCTGAAGCCGGGCCAGCTCTACGGCTACCGCGTGCACGGCCCCTACCGTCCCGAGGAGGGCCATCGCTTCAACCCGAACAAGCTGCTGGTGGACCCTTACGCCCGCTCGATCGTGGGCACGGTGGACTGGAATCCGGCGGTGTTCGGCTACGACCTCGATGCGGAGGAGAAGGATCTGTCCTTCTCGACGCTCGACAGCGCGCCCTTCATGCCGAAATGCGAGGTGCTGGACTCGAATTTCGACTGGAGCGGCGACGCGCGGCCGAACGTGCCGTGGGACCGCACGGTGTTCTATGAAACCCACGTGCGCGGCTACACCATGCTGCACCCGGCCGTGCCGCAGGACCTGCGCGGCACCTTCGACGGTTTGGCGCAGAAGGACGTCATCGCCCACATCAAGTCGCTCGGCGTCACCTCGGTGGAGCTGCTGCCGATCCACTCCTTCCTCGACGACGACTATCTGCTCGACAAGGGCCTAAAGAACTTCTGGGGCTACAACACCCTCGGCTTCTTCGCGCCCATGGGCCGCTACATGGGCAAGGCCGGGCTCGCGAGCTTCAAGCAGATGGTGCGGGCGTTCCACGACGCCGGCCTCGAGGTGATCCTCGACGTCGTGTACAACCACACCGCGGAAGGCAACGAGCTCGGGTCGACCCTCAGTTTCAAGGGCATCGACAACCTGTCCTACTATCGTACCCTGCCGGACAACCACCGCTACTACATCAACGACACCGGCACCGGGAACACGGTGAACACCAGCCATCCGCGCGTGCTGCAGATGGTGACGGACAGCCTGCGCTACTGGGTCAAGGAATGCCATGTGGACGGCTTCCGCTTCGATCTCGGCACCATTCTCGGCCGCGAGCCGGAAGGCTTCGACCAGCGCGGCGGCTTCTTCGACGCGGTGGGTCAGGACCCGGTGCTGCGCGGCGTGAAGCTGGTGGGCGAGCCGTGGGACATCGGCCCCGGCGGCTATCAGGTCGGCGGCTTCCCCCCCGGCTGGGCGGAGTGGAACGACAAGTATCGCGATCAGGTGCGCGACTACTGGAAGCAGGGCGCCGGCCATCTCGGCGATTTCGCCGCCCGCGTCACCGGATCGGGCGACGTCTACGACCAGCGCGGCCGGCGTCCATGGGCCGGCGTCAACTTCATCACCGCCCATGACGGCTTCACGCTGCACGATCTCGTCTCGTACAACGAGAAGCACAACGAGGCGAACGGCGAGGACAACAAGGACGGCCATTCCGACAACCGCAGCTTCAACTACGGCGTCGAGGGCGAAACCGACGACGCCGGCGTCACCGCCGTGCGCGAGCGTCAGAAGCGCAACATGATGGCGACGCTGCTGCTCTCCCACGGCACGCCCATGATCCTGGCGGGCGACGAGTTCGGCCGCACCCAGGGCGGCAACAACAACGGCTACTGCCAGGACAGCGAGATCTCCTGGGTGCATTGGGAGCTTGGGGAGCAGGACCAGATCCTGCTCGACTTCACCAAGCGCCTGCTGAAGCTCCGGGCCGAGAAGCCGATCCTGCGCCGGGCCAACTTCCGCGACGGCATGGGCGTCACCTGGATCAACCCGGTCGGCGGCGAGCAGACGCCGGAGCAGTGGGCCGACGAGGGCGCCGACTGCATCGGCCTGCATCTCACCACCGCCGACGGCGAAGAGGCCATTCTGGTGTTCAACAGCCATGACGGGCCGGTGCCCTTCGTGCTGCCGGAGCGGGAGGGCGGCAAGCCCTGGACCGTGACGCTCGACACCGAACGCCCGGCGGACGAGAACGCCCGCGAAGCGCAGGGCGGCGCGGAGCCGATTGAGGTGCAGGGCCGTTCGCTGCTGCTGCTCACCTGAAGCCGCAATTGCGACGCATCCCGTAGCTAAAGGCCTTGCGACGGTCGCGCTCCCCGCGCGACCGTCGTTTTCGTGTTTCGATCACGGTTCCAACGCTGCCGGACGCGCCCATCATGCCGCTGATCTCCCGCCGCGCGCTCATCGGTTCGGCCGGCGCAGGCTTCCTGCTCGCCACCGGCGGCGGCGCCTATGCCGGGCTGGTCGAGCCCACGATGATGCTGAACGTCACCGAATACGCGCTCACGCCGCCCCGCTGGCCGGCCGATCTGCGGCTGACGGCGGCGGTGATCTCGGACGTGCACGTGTGCGAGCCCTACGTGCCCATGAGCCGGGTGAAGCGCATCGTGGAGACGGTGAACGCGCTGAAGCCGGACATCATCTTCCACCTCGGCGACCACGAATCGACCCACCGCTTCGTCACCGGCCGGGTGCCGCCGCAGGAATGGGCGGCGGCTTACGCCGACCTCGCCGCCTCGCTCGGCCTGTTCACCGTGCTCGGCAATCACGACTGGTGGAACAACGCCCGCAGCATCCGCCGCGCGCTGGACGACGCCCGCGTGCGCGTGATGCAGAACGAGGCGGAGCTGGTCAGCCTGAACGGTTGCCGCTTCTGGGTCGCGGGGCTCGGCGACCAGATCGCCCACTGGATCAAGCCCGGACATTTCCGCGGCGAGGACGACCTGCCGGGCACGCTGGCCAAGGTCACCACCGACGACCCCGTGCTGCTGCTGGCGCACGAGCCGGACATCTTCGTCAAGGTGCCGGACCGGGTGTCGCTCACCTTCTCGGGCCACACCCACGGCGGGCAGGTGTATATACCCGGCTGGACCAATCCGTTCATCCCCTCTGCCTATCGCGACCGCTTCCGGTACGGCCACATCGAGGAGGACGGCCGCCACATGCTGGTGTCCGGCGGCTTCGGCATGAGCGGCCTCCCCATCCGCTTCGGCGTGCCGCCGGAGGTGCTGCTGGTGCGGCTCGGCGGCGAGGCCGGCGTGGTCTGAGGTCGCCGACGCAGAGAGGAGCGTCGTCAACTCGCGCGTGTCTCGGCCGTCGCCGCGGCCTGTGACGCTGACCGTTCGCGCGGTCGGCGGTTTCGCCTCCCGCCCGATCTTCCCCGCGCCGTCGGGCGCTCCATCTGGGACGACACGCAATCGCCCCCCAGGAGCTCCCGTCCCCATGAGCCGTTCCAAGCGCGACCTCCGATCGGGCGTTCCCCTCTGGCTGCGCCGCGAGGCGGCGTCGCCCGCCAAGCCGCTTGAGCGCAACGAGACCGCCGACGTGCTGGTGGTCGGCGGCGGCGTATCCGGCGCGCTGGTGGCGGACGCCGCGCTGCAGGCGGGCCTGACCGTGATCGCGATCGACCGCCGCGACTTCGTCAAGGGCTCCACGCCCGCGAGCACGGCGCTGCTCCAGTTCGAGATCGACGAGCCGCTGCTCGCGCTGGGCGAGGCGATCGGCGAGGCGGACGCCGCGCGCGCCTACTGGCGGAGCGCCTCGGCGGTGGCCCATCTCACAGGCCGCATCGCCGATCTCGGCCTCGCCTGCGGGCTGAAGCCGCGCGACACGGTGTATCTCCCCGGCAATGTGCTCGACGCCCGGGCGCTGGCGAAAGAGGCGACGGCGCGGGCGCGCATCGGCCTCCGGTCGCGCTACGCCGAGGCTGACGAGATCAAGGCGCTCACCGGGATCGAGGCCGAGGGCGGCATCGTGTCGGCCGGCTGCGCCGAACTCGATCCGGTGCGGCTGACGCGGGGGCTCTGGCGCTCGGCGCTGGCGCGCGGCGCCCGCCTGTTCGCGCCGGTGGAGGCGACCGACGTGGAGGAGAGCCGGTCGGGCGTGACGGTCGCGACCGTCGGCGGACAGGAGATCGCGGCCCGATGGGTCGTGTTCGCCACCGGCTACGAGCTGATGCCCTTCGTGCCCATGGAGGGCCATTCGGTGCTCTCCACATGGGCCATGGCGACGGCGCCCCAGCCCGAAAAGCTGTGGCCGAGCCGCGCGCTGATCTGGGAGGCGGCCGACCCCTATCTCTACATGCGCACCACGCCCGACGGACGGATCATCGCGGGCGGCGAGGACGAACCGATCGACGACGACGACAAACGCGACGCGCTGACGGCGAAGAAGGTGGCCGCGATCGGCCGGAAACTGAAGGCGAAGCTGCCGGATCTCGCGGTCGAGCCGGAGTTCTCCTGGGCGGGCTTCTTCGGCGAAAGCGACACCGGCCTCCCCACCATCGGAACGCCGCCCGGTTTCAGGCGCGCCTTCGCCGTTATGGGCTACGGCGGCAACGGCATCACCTTCAGCGCGGTGGCGGCCCAGCTGATCCAGCGCGCCATGATCGGCCTGCGCGACCCCGACGCCGACCTGTTCGCGTTCAAGGGCTGAGGGGCGCAGGCCGGCATCGGAGCGGCGCAAGGACGCCGGCCGGCGCGATCCACGGTGGAGCGAACGGCGTTGGCGTCTGCGCCTCGACTCTCCGGCCAGCGATGCGGCGCGATCAACTGCCAGTGGCCGAGGGGGAACTGGCGAAGGTCGACGCCGGCGACCGTGTCCTCACGGTGCTCATAGAACGACCCGCCGCCAAGGAGCCGCAGGCATGACCGACGCTCAGGATCGCAAGGCCGCCCGCCTCGCAGCCGCTCAGGCCGCCGCCGATGCCCTCGGCGCCCGCGTGGAGGCCAAGGCCGCGGCGTCCCGCGTCAGCCGGGAGCAGGCGGAGGCGCAGCGCCAGCAGGCCGCCCGGAAGCTCCGCAGGGCGATGGAGGACCGCCCCTCGCACCGCAACGCACAGGACCGCGGCGCGCCCGGCACCCGCCGCCAGGGCCAGGACAGCGGCCTGCAGTCCATGTCCTCGCGCGGTCTGATCTGGGGGGAGGTGGCGGAGGCGGCCGCGGAGATCGAGGCGGTGTTCCACATGCAGACGGCGGGCCTCATGTGCCGCGCCGCCGACTACAGCGCGACGCCGGGCCGCTCGATGGCGTCGCGGGTCGACCGTCACGCCATGGCGTACGCCCGTCGCTACAAGCCTTGGGCGGACGAGCTGTCCGCGGCGTGGAAGGCGGGGGGAAAGCCGGCGCTCGCCATCGTCATCGCGCTTGTCATCGACGACATGACGCTGCGGCAGGCGGAGCAGGACTTCCGGATGCGCCGGACGACGATCCAGCACATCGTGCGCCGGTCGCTGCTGCGCTACGCGGAGATGATGCACCGCGTCCCCGAGGGCTCGGTGGCGGCGCTCGACCGCCAGCACCCGGAGGAGGCGCGCGCGGCCGGGGTCCGGCGTGCTACTGAGGTGGCATGCTCAGGTTCCTGTCGACCGTTGAAGACGTCTTCGAGATCGGCCTCCGGGGGCTGATCGTCGTTCCTGGCGTCCCGGATGGGGATGGCTGGGGCGTCAAAGCCGGCGCCCGCGTCAGGCTCAAGCGGCCTGATGGGTCAAGCCTCAATGCTGAGGCGGTGCTCGTGATTGGATCTGGCTCGCATCCGAGCCATGGCGTACCGCTCTTGCTTCGACGGCTGACCTTATCCGACGTGCCACAGGCACGGAGCTTTGGGTCGCCGATGAAAGTTCAGATGGGCGTTTTGATGCCGCTTGACGTCGTCCGCGCTACCTGCCATAAACGCTTAACAGCGGTTTCCGCGTCTGAAGCCCGTCCGGTTTTCCGAGGCGGGTTTTTTCGTGCCCGGAGGCCCGCGATGACGATCACCATCACGCTCCCCACCGACGCGGACGACGCCAAGGGCTGGGCTCGCGTCATCGCTCAGGCCGGAGAGGCGCTGAAGCACGCAGGGGCGCGGTGACCGGCCGCAGGGCCTCCGACGCCAAGAGGCGAGCAGAGCAGCCATGGCGCGCCTGGTACAAGACCGCGCGGTGGGAGAGGCTACGGGAGCAGCGCCTAACGATCGAGCCGACCTGCCGCATGTGCCGGGCTCGAAACCGGGTGACGATCGCCACGGTGGTCGACCACATCCCCCGCACCGGAGAGCCGAGGCCCTGTTCTGGGACGCAACCAACCTGCAGAGCCTCTGCGCAGCGCACCACGACAGCGTGAAGCAGGCGGAGGGGCGCAGGGGCTACGTCATCGGGACGACGGTCGAGGGGAGACCTCTGGACCCCAGGCACCCGTGGAACCGGGCAGGGAAGCCAGCTTCGACGAGGTGATGGGCGCCGCGAGGGGGAGCAGGCGGCCAAGTACCGGGCGGCCTTGGCGGCTCTCGCGAAGGGGTAGGGACACCCCCCCGGTCCGATCTCTGGAGCCCATAGGGGCCTGGAACGCATGGGGCCCTTCCTTCGCACCGAGAGCAGTTTCAGACCAAAAAGTTGGGGCAGACCTTCGGTCTGAGCGCGCATGAACGTGACGCCGATCGAGGGCACTGGCGACATTGTCGTCGAGCCTGACTGGACGCAGACCTTCAACGACCCGTTGGAGATCGCGTCGGCTCGGGAGCATTGGCGGGGCATCACGACAGAGCTTCAAGATCGCAACCTGCTGGCGCCGTCCAACGCTCACCCGAACCGCCGGGTCCAGCCTGCTGCCGTGCGGCCCACTGGTGGCCGCCTGCGCGTC
This sequence comes from Methylopila musalis, assembly GCF_042679725.1. Lineage (NCBI taxonomy): Bacteria > Pseudomonadati > Pseudomonadota > Alphaproteobacteria > Hyphomicrobiales > Methylopilaceae > Methylopila > Methylopila musalis. The sequence continues at coordinate 23,145 of NZ_JBHTMX010000002.1, read as the reverse complement.
CATGACGGCCTCTCCGAAGATGGAAATCATGGCTGGGTCTGCCGCCCCGACATAGCCGCCGGCAAGAAGGCGGTCGCGGAGCGCTTCAAGATCGCGCGCCTTCGCCATCACGGCCTCCCTGCGGGGAGGGCGGAACGGCATGGGAACAACGCGGAGGGGTATGCCGACTTTTGGTGACCCCAAATCCGCGCCATGTTCCGGTTTTTCCCTCGTTTCCACGAAGACGGAAAACGCCGAAAGCGCCTGAGATATGAGGAAGAGAGTTTGGCTGGGGGACCTGGATTCGAACCAGGACTAGCGGAGTCAGAGTCCGCGGTTCTACCGTTAAACTATCCCCCAGCAGGGGAGGGGCCCGAATGGGGGCTCCCGCTCGCAGGCGGCGCGGGCGCGGTTCGCTTGCGAGAGCGCTCCTTTAGCGAGTCCTGCCGGGCAGGGCAAGAGGGCGCTGCGATTTCTCCGGCGCGGCGCGGTGGAAAAACGACGGGCTGCGACGCGCGGCCGTCGGGATGTCGGCGCCGGAGGCGGCGCTCGGGAGCAGGGCGGCCGGACCGGTGACGCGACGACGGCGCGGGAGGGCGCCGCTAAGGCAGGCGGCGGCGCGGCGCGTCGGAAGGCGCGGGATAGGACAGGCGAGAAAGAGGACAGGCGACGGGGAGGGCGCGGCGTTGGCCGCGTCCTCCGTTGGCGGGGCGAGGCTCAGGGCGCGCCGATCACCATGTGGGTGAAGGGCGGGACATAGGCCTGCGCCATCACAAGCAGGCCCATCAGCGAGGCCAGCACCAGCGAGTGCAGGAACACGTAGCGCAGGATGTCGCCTTCGTGGCCGTACCAGCGGGTGGCGGTGGAGGCGACCACGATGGACTGGGCGTCGATCATCTTGCCCATGACGCCGCCGGAGGAGTTGGCGGCGGCCATCAGCGTGGGCGACAGGCCGAGCTGCTCGGCGGAGATGCGCTGCAGCGAGCCGAACAGCACGTTGGACGAGGTGTCCGAGCCGGTGAGCGCCACGCCGAGCCAGCCGAGCATGGCCCCGAAGAACGGGTAAAGCCAGCCGGTCTGGGCGAAGGCGAGGCCGAGCGTGGCGTCCACGCCCGAGTAGCGGGTGACGAAGCCGAGCGCCAGCATGGCGGCGATGGTGAGCAGCGAGAACCGCACCAGCACCAGCGTGCGCCAGTAGGTCTTCAGCATGGCGAGCGGCGAGAAGCCCATGACGAAGCCGGCGATGACCGCCGACAGGAAGATGCCGCTGCCGGTTGCCGACAGCCAGTTGAGGTTGTAGACGGCGGGCTCAGGCTTGGGCGCGGCCACCACCGGCGGCACGCGCTGGATCAGCTGGTCCACCGTCGCCACCGGGAACTTCACGATCGACAGGCTGTCGAGGAAGGCCTTCACCTGCGGCACGCCCCAGCAGAACACCACCACCGACAGGATCAGCCACGGGATCCACGCCCGCACCACCAGCCCGGTCGGATGGCGCTGGAAGGCGGGTTCGGCGGGCGCGCCCGCGAGCGCGCCGGCCGGCGCCGAGCCGTCGGCGGAGGTCCAGGCCACCGCCGGCCGCCACACCCGCAGAAACAGCGTCAGCGCCACGATGGAGGCGATGGCCGCCACCACGTCCACGAGCCACGGCCCGTGATAGTTGGAGACGAGGAACTGGGGGACGGCGAAGGTCACGCCCGCGACCAGAATCGCCGGCCAGATCTGCGCCATGCCCCGGAAGCCCGCGAAGGCCGCGATCAGCCAGAACGGCACCAGAATGGAGAAGAACGGCAGCTGCCGGCCGATCATCGCGGAGAGATCGAGCAGCGGCAAGCCGGTGACGGCGGCGAGCGCGATCACCGGCGTGCCGAGCGCGCCGTAGGCGACCGGCGCGGTGTTGGCGATCAGCGACAGGCCGGAGGCGGCGAGCGGGGAGAAGCCGAGCCCGATCAGGATGGCGCCCGTGACCGCGACCGGCGTGCCGAAGCCGGCGGCGCCCTCGAAGAACGCGCCGAAGGAGAAGGCGATCAGCAGCAGCTGCAGCCGCCGGTCGCCGGTGATTCCGGCGATCGAATCCTGCAGGACCTTGAAGTAGCCCTTCTCGTTGGTGAGCTGGTACAGGAAGATGATGTTGAGAATGATCCAGCCGATGGGCAGCAGGCCGTAGGCCGCGCCGTAGAGCGCCGTCATGCCGGCTTTGTCCACGGGCATGCCGTGCGCGAACACGGCGATCAGCAGCGCCGCGACGAGGCCGGCGATGGCGGCGGTGTGCGCCTTCATGTGCAGCACGCCGATTCCGGCGAGCAGCACCACGATGGGAATCGCCGCCACCAGCGTGGACACGACGGCGTTCCCGAACGGATCGTAGACTTGAGACCACATCATTCGCTTGCATCCTCCCGACGCCGGCTCTGAGGCGGCCGGCTGTTTTGTGGATGGTAGGATGATGACCTCACGTTCGCGCGAGGTATAGGGAGGGGGCTGAAAGTTCTCGCCCTCGGCGCGCTTCTTGCCGGGGCGCGTCCGGCTGTTACATTCGGAGCGCCATGGACATCGCGGATCGCCCGGCCCCCACTCGCACGCCTCATCCGGTCGCCGCCGCCGAAGGGCGCGCCGTCGCGCCCGAGCCGCCACGCGCGCCGCCCCCGCTCTACGCCGCGCTCGATCTCGGCACCAACAACTGCCGCCTGCTGGTGGCGCGGCCCGACCGGGACGGCGGCTTCCGCGTGGTGGATTCGTTCTCCCGCATCGTGCGGCTGGGGGAGGGGCTGGCGCACACCGGCCGGCTCGGCGAGGTCGCGATCATGCGGGCGGTGTCCGCGCTCGCCGTGTGCCGGGACAAGATGGCCGCCCGGGGCGTGACCCGCGCCCGGCTGATCGCGACCGAGGCCTGCCGCCAGGCCGAGAACGGCGCCGACTTCCTGACCCGCGTGCGCGATGAGACCGGGCTCGACCTCGAGGTCATCGACCGGGCGACCGAGGCGCGGCTCGCCGCGGCGGGCTGCGCGTCGCTGGCGGATCCGTCGGCCGGCGGCGTGATCCTGTTCGACATCGGCGGCGGCTCGTCGGAGGTGGTGTGGCTGGAGCGCAAGGGCGGCGGCGGCCCCGGCGCGCTCGCCATGCGGGCCTGGGTGTCGCTGCCGGTCGGCGTGGTGACGCTCGCCGAGCGCTATGGCGGCCGCAAGGTCACCACCCAGTCGTTCGAGGACATGGTGGCCGAGGTCGGCTCCATGCTCGAATCGTTTCCGGAGCGGGAGACGCTGGCGGCTTCGCTCGCGGACGTCCACCTGCTCGGCACCTCGGGCACGGTGACGACCATCGCCGGGGTGCATCTCGGCCTGCCGCGCTACGAGCGCCGGCTGGTGGACGGGCAGTGGATGGCGACCACCGACGTCACCCGCGTGGTGGAGTCGCTGAAGGAAATGTCCTACGACCAGCGCTGCCAGAACCCGTGCATCGGGCCGGACCGCGCGGATCTCGTGCTGGCCGGCTGCGCCGTTCTGGAGGCCATCCGGCGCGCTTTTCCCGTGGCGCGGCTGCGGGTCGCGGATCGGGGACTGCGCGAGGGCATTCTGGTGGAGATGATGCGCGAAGACGGCGTCTGGCGGCGGGGCCGCGGCTCTCGCCGGCGCGGGGGACGTCGCCCGTGAGCGCAAGCGGCGGGTCCAAGGGGCCCGGCAAAGGCGGCGGCAAGGGCTCGTCCGGCCGCGGCGGCGCGCGCAGCCTCGGCGTGCGGGTGCACACCGCGCGCAAGCGCAGCCACGCCTCCACCCTGTGGCTGGAGCGCCAGCTCAACGATCCCTACGTGCAGGCCGCCAAGCGCGAGGGCTACCGCTCCCGCGCGGCCTTCAAGCTGATCGAGATCGACGAACGGCACCGGCTGCTGAAGCCCGGCCAGAAGGTAGTCGATCTGGGCGCCGCCCCCGGCGGCTGGAGCCAGATCGCCGCCCGCAAGATCGGCTCCGAGGACGGCCGCGGCCGCATCGTCGCCATCGACCTGCTGGAGATGGAGCCCGTCCCCGGCGTCGACTTCATGGTGCTCGACTTCCTCGCCGACGAGGCGCCGGACGTGCTCAAGGCCAAGCTCGGCGGCAAGGCCGATCTGGTGCTGTCGGACATGGCGGCCAACACGGTCGGCCACCACAAGACCGACCATCTGCGCATCATCGCGCTGGTGGAGGCGGCGGCCCTGTTCGCGGCCGAGGTGCTGGCGCCGGGCGGGGCGTTCCTCGCCAAGGTGTTTCAGGGCGGCACCGAGGGTGAGCTTCTGACGCAGCTGAAGCGCGACTTCACCAAGGTCATCCACGTGAAGCCGCCGTCGAGCCGCAAGGATTCGTCCGAGCTCTACGTCCTGGCGACCGGCTTCCGCGGCGAAACCCGCCGGGAGACCGAGGCCGGGCCCGACGAGGACTGACGGGCGGGGCCCTGGGGCGTGTCCGGACGTCGCGGGACGCAAGGCGTAAGTCGCCGTCATGCCCGAGCTTGTCTCGGGCATCCACGATTTTACGCGGGCGCAAACGTCGACGTTCAAATCGTGGATGCCCGAGACAAGCTCGGGCATGACGGTTGAGGCGGTTTTTACGCTGACGGTTCACGCCTGCTCGGGAACAACTGAAGCGTTTCGCCTCCCACACGTCATGCCCGCGCCTTCGCGCGGGTATCCACGATTTTACGCGGGCGCAAACATCGACGTTCAAATCGTGGATGCCCGAGACAAGCTCGGGCATGACGGTTGAGGCGGTTTTTACGCTGACGGTTCATGCCCGCTCGGGAATAGCTGGTGGCGCTTCGCATCCCCCACGTCATGCCCGCGCGTTCGCGCGGGTATCCATGACTTTCAACGCGCCAGACGCTTTCGCATTCGAATCGCGGAGGCCCGCGACCCGGTTGAGCGGGCCGGTCAGCCCTCGCTGTAGACCGCGCCCGGCTTGCCGCCCACGCGCTTGAAGCCTTCGCTGGCGCGGGTGTCGTTGCGGTTGATCTGCATCGCCTGCGCGAAGGAGGCGCGGGCCTTCATCAGCTCGTTCTTGCGCTCGAACACGAGGCCGCGGCCGATCCAGACGTCGATGTATCGCGGGTTCAGCGTGCGCGCGGTGTCGAAGTCGTCCAGCGCCGCTTCCGGGTCGTTCTGGGCCAGATAGCTCATGCCGCGCCCCACATAGGGCTCCGGCGCGGTCACCGCGATCGCGGTCGACTTGGTGAAGTCGTCGATGGCCTCGTCGTGCCGCCCCTGCGCCTGATGGATCAGGCCGCGATTGTGCCAGGCCTGGGCGTTGTTGCGGTCGAGCTGGATGGCGCGGTCGAAATCGCCCAGCGCCAGATCCACCTGGCCCTGTCCGCGATAGAGGTTGCCGCGGCCCACATAGGCGGAGCTGTAGGACGGATCGACCTCGATGGCGCGGTTGTAGTCCGCCAGCGCCTCGCCGGAACGGTTCATGGAGCGGTAGGCCAGCGCGCGGTTGGCGTAGGCTTTGGCCATGCCGGCGTTGATGCGGATCGCCTGGCTGAAGTCGCCGACGGCCTTGTCGTACTGGCCGAGCCGGGCGTAAGCGGAGCCGCGCATGTTCCACGCCTCGGCGTCGCCGGGATTGGCCTCCACCACCTGGGTCAGCGAGCCCAGATCCGACTGGCGGGCCGCATAGGCCTCGGGCTCCAGCGTGGCGGCGGACGGGTTGACGGATTCGCAGCCGGCGAGCGCCAGCGCGACCATCGCCGCGAGCGCGCCGAACGAAACGCGAGTCTGAACAACCGAATTCCGCATGGGTCCCACCATCCTGCCGCCGCCCGCCGAAAGGTTGTCAGACACAGGCGGATTGCGGCGAGATTGCGGTCGGGAAAAGCGCGGCCATGGCTTGACGCCGCGCAGCCGCCCCCCAACGCACAAAAACGCCCGCCGGTGTGTCCCCGCGGGCGCCTCGTATCAACCTGTGCGAGCGACGCGCGAGGCGCGCCGCCGAAGACGAATCGCGATCAGCGAATCACTTCTTCTTCATGGGAAGCAGACCCTCGCGCTGGGCGCGCTTGCGGGCCAGCTTGCGGGCGCGGCGGACGGCCTCGGCCTTCTCGCGCGCCTTCTTCTCGGACGGCTTCTCGTAGTGCCCGCGGAGCTTCATTTCGCGGAAGATGCCTTCGCGCTGCATCTTCTTCTTAAGAGCCTTGAGGGCCTGGTCGACATTGTTGTCGCGAACGAGAACCTGCACGTGAACGCCTCGATTTGCGTTTATCTCTGGGCGGACCGTCGCCCGAAGACGTCGGCTGAAAACAAAAAAGCCGGTCGCCCGCTGGACTGCGCGCGCCGCCATCGTGGGGCAGCGTTTACCAGAGCGGGCGGCCCTTGTCCACGGGCGCCCGGCCGATAAGGCGGCCGCGCCCGAGGGGATCAGCGCACGCGGGTGACGTGGCCCATCTTGCGGCCGGGCTTGGGCTCGCCTTTGCCATAGAGGTGGACGGCCGCGCCCGGCTCCGCCAGCAGATCGCGCCAGCGGTTGGCCTCGGCGCCCAGCAGATTGGTCATCTCCACCCGCCCGCGCGTGGCGGTGGAGCCCAGCGGCCAGCCGGCGATGGCGCGCACATGCTGCTCGAACTGGCTCGTCTGCGCGCCCTCGATGGTCCAGTGGCCGGAGTTGTGCACCCGGGGCGCGATCTCGTTCACCACCACCTTCTCGCCGGTCGGCCCGGCGACGAGGAACATCTCGACCGCGAACACGCCCACATACTGGAAGGCGTCGGCGATCTTGCGCGCGATCGCGATCGCGGAGGCCGCTGTCTCGGGCCGGATGTCGGCGGGCACGTGCGAGGATCGCAGGATGTGATTCTCGTGCCGGTTCTCCACCACGTCGTAGGCGGCGAAGGCGCCGTCGCGACCGCGCGCGGCCACCACCGACACCTCGGCCCGGAACGGCACGAAGGCTTCGAGAATCGCCGGCTGGCCGTTCATCATGGCGAGCGCCTGGTCGAGCCCGAGCCCTTCGCGCACCAGAACCTGGCCCTTGCCGTCGTAGCCGAATCGGCGGGTCTTCAGCACCGAGGGGCGGCCGATGGCGCCGACGGCGGCGGCCATGCTGGCGCGGTCGTCCACCGGCGCGAAGGCCGGCGTCGGCAGGCCGAGGTCGCGCACGAAGGCCTTCTCGGTCAGCCGGTCCTGCGTCACCGACAGGGCGCGGGCGTCCGGAAACAGCGGCCGATGGGCGGAGATCAGCCGGGCGGTCGCCGCCGGCACGTTCTCGAACTCGTAGGTCACCACGTCGACCGACTCGGCGAACAGCGCCAGCGCCGCCTCGTCGTCATAGGCCGCGAGGGTGCGCTCGGCCGCCACGTCGAAGGCGGGGCTGTCGGCGTCCGGAGCGTAGACGTGGACGCGCAGGCCGAGCGGCGCCGCGGCGAGGGCGATCATGCGGCCGAGCTGGCCGCCGCCGAGAATGCCGATGGTGGCGCCGGGGGCGAGGGGCGTCGTCATCGTCACAGGTCTCCTGAGGGGGCCTCGGCCACGGATCCGGTCTGCGCCGCGCGCCAGTCGTCGAGGCGTCCGGCGAGCGCCGGATCGTTGAGCGCCAGAACGGAGGCCGCGAGCAGCGCGGCGTTCACCGCCCCGGCGCGGCCGATGGCGAGCGTGCCCACCGGCACGCCGGCGGGCATCTGCACGATCGACAGCAGGCTGTCGAGGCCGGACAGGGCCTGGGATTGCACCGGCACGCCGAACACGGGCAGCGGCGTCATGGAGGCGACCATGCCCGGCAGGTGCGCGGCGCCGCCGGCGCCGGCGATCACCACCTTGAACCCGTCGTCGCGCGCGGCCTTTGCGAAGGCCACCAGCCGGTCCGGCGTGCGATGGGCCGAGACGATGCGCGCCTCATGGGCGACGCCGAGCTTGGTCAGCGTCTCTGCGGCGTGCGTCATGGTGCTCCAGTCCGACTGGCTGCCCATGACGATGGCGACGGGCGCCGGCTCGGCGCGGCGTTCCGCGACCATCGTGTCTCCTGCATCAAGCTGGGGTGGGATCAAGAGGCCGAACGATAGGCGCCGGGGCCGTCCGGCGCAAGCCGACGCGGCCTGCGCCATCGGTCGCAAACAGCGGGCGTTCGCCCGCGCGGCGCCGGTTCAGGCGATGATGTCGGGGGTGAGCTGGTCTTCCAGATAGGACATGCGGTCTTTCAGGCCGAGCTTGCGCTTCTTCAGCCGCTGGATCTGCAGCCGGTCGCCGGCGCCTAGGCGCTCCAGCGCCTCGATGGCGGTGTCGAGATCGCGGTGCTCTTCCTTCAGCCTGGCGAGTTCGTCCTGCGCGGCCTGTTCGTCGGCCCGCGCGTCGTTGTCCTGTATCGCCATGCCCGCCCGTCCAAACGCCACCCGTCGCCCAAGGCCGCGGAGTATCGCCGCCGGCCGGCGCGCGGGCAAGTGGCCCCCCGACTCGCGTCACTGTGATCCAAAAATGACGCTCAAGACCATTCGACAGGCCGGGGAACTCGTGACATGCTGATGACGTCGAGATCAGACGAGGGAGACGTGCTTTATGTCCATCGAGTCGCATCTTGTGGAACTGGAGAAGAAGCACAAAGCGATAGAGCGCGAGATCGAGCTCGAGCTCGCTCACGCAAACACCGACGACGTGAAGCTGTCGTCGCTCAAGCGCAAGAAATTGCAGATCAAGGATGAGATCGTGCGACTGGCCAAACCCGGCCACACCGTGCACTGATCAGACGACCGATCCTCTTTGAGGGCGATCTTGCGCCGTCGGCCGACAGGTCGGCGGCGTTTCTATTTCTACTGTGGCTTTTTGATCTCGACGTCTTCAAAAGCGCGTCCCGGCGCTTGCTTGGGCGGCGTCCTCCGTTTAACTACGTATCTCCCGGCTCACCCCAAGGACATGGAGGGACACGCATGACGCTGACCGTCGCGACCACGCCCTCCGGTTCCGCGCGCCGCTAGGCCCGCTTTTCACGCGGACCGCCGCGCGACAGCCGTTCTTTCCAGACTGTTCATGCGCGCGCCGTCCCGAACGGCGAACTGCGGCTTTGCGCCGCCGCGCTGTTTCTGACCATGCTTTTGGGGCCGGACCGCCGTTGCGCGGCCGGAAACCGACATGTCCTTCCGCACCGTTTCGTTTCGCGACGCTCCGTTCGCGAAGGTCGTCCGCTTCGTCCTGTCGCACTGGGCCCGCCAGCCGGCGCGCGTCGCGACGGTCGCTGGCGCGATCGCGCTCGCGACCGTCGCCGACCTCGCCATTCCGCTGTTCGCCGGCCGGCTGATCGACGCCCTCGCGGCCGCCGAGCGGGATGCGGCGCTCCACGCCGCGCTCTGGGCCTTCGGCGTAATCGTGGCGCTGTCGGGGGCGATCGCCGTGTTCCGCGGCGTCGCCTTCATGACCGTGATTCCCATGACGCAGATCATCATGCGCGAAGCCTCCGCCGAGGCCTTCGCGCGGGTGCAGCGGCTCTCCACCGACTGGCACGCCAACAGCTTCGCCGGCTCGACCGTGCGCAAGGTGTCCCGCGGCATGTGGGCCATCGACCAGTTCGACGATCTGGCGCTGATCGCGCTGATGCCGTCGCTGCTGGTGCTGGTGGGGGCGACCGCCGTGCTCGGCGCGCACTGGCCGATCATGGGGCTCGTCACCTTCGTCGGATCGGCGCTCTACATCGCCCTGACCGTCAGCATCTCGCTGTTCTGGGTCGCTCCGGCGGCGCAGCTGTCCAACGCCTGGGACACCCGGCTCGGCGGCGTGATGGCGGACGCCGTGACCTGCAACGCCGTGGTGAAGGCCTTCGGCGCGGAGGCGCGCGAGGATCGCCGGCTCGGCTGGACGCTCGGCAAATGGAGCCGGCGCACCACCCGCATGTGGAGGCGCGGCACCTGGAATGGCATCATCCAGAATCTGGTGCTGATGCTGCTGCGCGCGGCGACGCTCGGCGTCGGCGTGTGGCTGTGGTGGGAGGGGCGGGCGACCGCCGGCGACACCGCCTTCGTGCTCACCATGTTCGCCGTCATCCACGGGTACCTGCGGGACGTGGGGATGCATGTGGCCGACCTGCAGCGGGCGGTGAACGACCTGCAGGAGCTGGTCGAACTGCACGACGTGCCGATCGGCGTCGAGGACCGTCCGGGCGCAGGCGCGATCACGGTCGAGCGTGGCCGCATCGCCTTCGAGAACGTGACGTTCCACTACGCCGCCCACCCGACGCCGCTCTACCGCGACCTGTCGGTGGTGATCGACGCGGGCGAGCGGGTGGGTCTCGTCGGCCGCTCCGGATCGGGCAAGACCACCTTCATCAAGCTGGTGCAGCGGCTCTACGACGCCACCGGCGGCCGCATCACCATCGACGGGCAGGACGTGAGCGGGGCGGCGCAGGCGAGCCTCCGGTCCCGGATCGCGATCGTGCCGCAGGAGCCCACGCTGTTCCACCGCTCGCTCGCGGAGAACATCGCCTACGCCCGGCCCGATGCGACCATGGCCGAGATCGAGCAGGCGGCGCGGCTCGCCAACGCGCACGACTTCATCCTGGCGCTGCCCAAGGGCTACGCCACGCTGGTGGGTGAGCGCGGCGTGAAGCTCTCCGGCGGCGAGCGCCAGCGCGTCGCCATCGCCCGCGCCTTTCTGGCGGACGCGCCGATCCTGATCCTGGACGAGGCGACATCGAGCCTTGATTCGGAATCGGAGGCCGCGATCCAGGAGGCCATCGAGCGGCTGATGGTCGGTCGCACCACCATCGTCGTGGCGCACCGCCTGTCCACCGTGCGCGCCATGGACCGCATCCTGGTGTTCGACCGCGGGCGCATCATCGAGCAGGGCGCCCATAACGATCTGGTGGCGCGCGACGGCGGCGCCTATCGCCGCCTGTTCGAGCGGCAGGCCGGCGAAGCCGTCCGCGAGGCGGAGGTCATCCCGGTGTGAGGGGGGGCGCTTAAGTGGGCGGCTGAAAGGGCCGCCCACTTCTCTTGTCCCGGCCTCCGAGCCGGGACCCAGAAACGTCAACGTTCCGAGAATCGAGCGCTCCGGCCGGCGCGTCTCAATCGGGAAGCTCAGCGGTTCTGGGTCCCGGCTCAAGGCCGGGACAAGGAAGGGGGCGCGGCGAGCGTGGCGGTTGGGCGTCCACGGCTTGTGAGCTCAAAACAGTCGAGCGGCGGCGAAGGTCGCTCCCTTCTCTTGTCCCGGCCTTGAGCCGGGAACCAGAAACGTCAACGTGGGAGAATCAAGCGCTCCGGCCGTCGCATCTCGATCGGAAAGCTCAGCGGTTCTGGGTCCCGGCTCAAGGCCGGGACAAGGAAGGGGGCGTGGCGTTCTGTTGGTCGTGACCGGGCCATAGGGCCGGCTTACGGGCCCGCTCCTGGCGGCTCCGCGCTTCAGTCGGTGCGGCCGCGGCGCCAGTAGGCGACCACGTGCTGGCGGTCTTTCGGCAGGCCCCGTTCGCCGCGCAGATGCTCGCGCAGCGTCTGAGCGGTCGCGGATTCGGAGGCGGCCCAGACGTAAGGGCTCGCCGCGTCGGCCGGAATCGCGGCGGCGCGGACGGCCTCCGTCAGCGTCGGGGCGCCGGCGGCGCGGCTGAGCCAGCGGATCGTGATTCCTTCGGGGCTTGCGAGCGTCTGGCGTTCGCCGTCGTCGTCGATCTCCAGCAGCGCCTCGCCGCGCGCATTGGGGGGCAGGTTTTCCAGCATGCGTCCGATGGCGGGCAGCGCGGTCTCGTCGCCCGCCAGCAGCAGCCAGTCGTTCGCGGGCGGCATGCCGCCGCCGCCGGGGCCCACCACGCCGATCAGGTCGCCGAGCGCGGCCGAGACCGCCCAGGCGCCGCCCGGCCCCGGATCGGCATGGACGACCGCGTCCACCTCGAGCGTGCGGGCGGCCCGGTCGTAGCGGCGGATGGTGTAGACCCGGAGCGCCGGCTTCGGCCGGTCCTCGGGCCAGACGATCTTGCCGTCCGGCCCCACCCGCGGCGTCGGCGCGCTCCCGCCCTGCGGGATCACGAGGCGCACGTGGAACGACGCGTCCGTCATGAAGCGGTCGATGTCGGGGCCGGTCAGCGTCAGGCGGCGCATGTGGGGCGTGAGGTCGATGGCGGAGACCACCGTCAGCCGCCGGTAGTTCGGCGGGGTGTCGATCTCCACGCCGTCGCCGCGCCAGACAATGTCGACCTTCTCGCCCTCGGCGAACTCCTCCAGATGCGACGTCGCGCTCATCTTGAGGAGATAGAGGTTCTCCAGATTGTCGGCTTCGAGCCGGGCGATGGTCGCGCGGCCGGCGCGGCGCAGCTGGACCCAACCGATCGACAGCGTGACGTCCCACCGGTCCGCGTCCCGTCGCACCTCGGCGCCGTGCTCCAGCAGGTGGTCGCACAGGGGATCGAGCACCGCCACGGGATCGGCCAGTTCGAACTCGGCTTCGGCGACCAGTCGGCCCATGGCGCGTCTCCGCAGGGCGGCGCCGGCCGCCGCTGAACGCCGGTGGCTTCGCCGATAAGACGCGGCGCCGTCAAGAGCGATGCGCCAGATCGTATTTATAATGATTTCAACGTTTTGATGCGACGCGCATGGTCTGGTCTCACGCCTTTAGCTGCTGCGCCTGGCGACGAAGCGCGCGGCCGCCTGCAGCTCCTCGGCGCGGGGCCCGAACGGCTCCAGCGCCTCGACGGCGGCCTCCACCAGCGGCGCGAGCCGCGCCCGCGCCCCGTCCGGCCCGAGCAGCGCCACCAGCGTCGCCTTGCCGGCTTCGGCGTCCTTGCCGGTGGCCTTGCCGACCGCGGCCTCCGAGCCTTCGGCGTCGAGCAGATCGTCCGCCACCTGAAACGCCGCGCCGAGCGCCGTGGCGTAGGCGCTGAGCGCCGCGCGCTCGGAAGGCGTGGCGCCGGCAAGCTCCGCCGCCATGGCGATCGGGGCCGCGATCAGGGCGCCGGTCTTCATAGACTGCATGCGCAGCACCGCGTCCTCATCCTGCGGGCGCCGGTCGCCGTCGGAGAAGCGGCCTTCGGCGGCGAGGTCCAGCATCTGGCCGCCGACCATGCCGCCGAGCCCGGCCGCGCGGGCTAGCGTCGCCACCAGCGCGATGCGGACGGCGGCGTCCGGGTGGGTGGCGGCGTCGGCGAGAAGGTCGAAGGCGAGCGTCAGCAGCGCGTCGCCGGCGAGGATGGCGGTCGCCTCGTCGAAGGCGCGGTGCGTCGTCGGCCGCCCCCGGCGCAGGTCGTCGTCGTCCATGGAGGGCAGGTCGTCGTGGATGAGGCTGTAGCCGTGGACGCACTCCACCGCGAGGCCGGCGCGCAGCGCGCGCACCGGATCCACCCCGAGCAGCGCGCCGGTCATCACCGCCAGCGCCGGGCGCAGGCGCTTGCCGCCGCCGAGCATGGCGTAGCGCATGGCGTCCAGCAGCCGGGCGGGGCGGGCGATCTCGCCGGGGCCGGGCTCGCCGCCGAGCACGCCGTCCAGCGCGGTTTCGACGGCGGCGGCCACGGCCGACAGCCGGGCTTCGAGGGAGGGCGCGTCCATGCTCTGGTCTCCTGACGGGACACGCTGGCCGTGCCCGAGGCGCTCGCGCCCGTCAAGTCGGCGTCATCGGGCTCCGGCCGCGTGGCGTTCGCCGCGAAGCCTCTGCTAAGGTGCCGGCCGTGACCGAGACAGCGGACGCGCCCATGTCGTCTTCCTTCGGCGGGCCGTCGTCGCGCGCGGGCCGCTTCGGCCTTGCGCGCGCGCTGCTGTGGCTGCTCGCGGCGCTGGTCGCCGCGCCGCTCGCGCTGACGGTGGTCTACGCCGTCGTTCCGCCGCCCTCCACCCTGATGCTGACGCGCTGGCTCACGCTGCAACCCGTCGTCCGGACCTGGGTTCCGCTCGACCAGATCTCGCCGCAGCTGCCGCGCGCCGTGATCGTCTCCGAAGACGCGCTGTTCTGCCGGCACCACGGCGTGGACTGGGGGGCGGTGCGGCTGGTGCTGGACCAGGGCGGGGAGAACGGCCCGGCCCGGGGCGCCTCCACCATCACCATGCAGGTGGCGAAGAACCTGTTCCTCTGGCAGGGCGCGCCGCACCTGCGCAAGCCGCTGGAGATCGCGCTCGCGCACTGGATCGAGCTGGTCTGGTCCAAGCGGCGGATCATGGAGGTCTATCTCAACATCGCCGAATGGGGGCCGGACGGCGTGTTCGGCGCCGAGGCCGGCGCGCGCCGCGCGTTCCGCAAGGGGGCCGGGACGCTGTCGGCGCGCGAGTCGGCGGTGATGGCGGCGGCGCTGCCGAATCCGGTGACGCGCGACGCCCGCAAGCCCAGCCGCCGCGCCGCGGCCCATGCGGGCGTCATCCTGCGGCGCATGCGCGGGGCCGGGAGTCTCACCGGCTGCCTCGCCGGATGACGCCGTTCCCGAATTGCGCTGGCTTTTTCGGGGCGATGCCTCTATAAGCCCGCGCTTGATGGAGGGCGGCGACGTTCTCCCAAACCCTTTTGCGCGCGCGTGAGCGCTGCGGCCCGATCCGACGGAGTTTTGACATGGCCGTTCCGAAGCGAAAGACCTCCCCGATGAAGCGCGGCCACCGCCGTTCGGCCGACGCGCTCAAGGCCCCGACCTATGTCGAGGACAAGGACTCCGGCGAGCTGCGCCGTCCGCACCATGTCGATCTGAAGACCGGCATGTATCGCGGCCGCCAGATCCTGACGCCGAAGGAGGCGTGATCCGCCCGGTCGCCTGAGGCGGCCGCGGATCATCACAGAGACACAGCGTCCCATCAGGGCGTGAACGACGACGGGCCGGTCCTTTCGAGGGCCGGCCCGTCGTCGTTCACGCCCTTTCGTTTTTCGGACGCATGCCGATAACGTCCATACAAGGAATTTTATCCTTGATATGGGTTCTAAAGCCTGTCATCCTGCCTGTGTTCAGGAATATGAGTTCGTCGTCGCGCTTCGCGGTTTCCCGCGACGGGCGGGCGAGGAGGCGGGTGTGATGACGACGCTTGAGATCCAGCGGCGGCTGAAGGCGCATGGGTTCGATCCCGGCCCGCTCGACGGGCGGTCCGGGCCGCGCACCGAGACCGCGCTCCGCGTGTTTCAGGGCGCGCGCGGTCTCGTCGTGGATGGGGTGGTCGGGCCGAAGACCCGCGCCGCGCTCGCCGCCGAGGCCGCCGACGCTTTTCACACTCCAAGCCCCACGCTCGACGCGCGTTCCGAGCGCAACCTCGTCGGCGTCCATCCCGATCTGGCGCGGGTCGTCCGCCGCGCGGCGGCGCTCGCCGGCGTCGCCTTCGCGGTGACGGAGGGCGCCCGGACGCTCGCCCGCCAGCGAAAGCTGGTGGCGGCCGGCGCGAGCCAGACGCTGCGCTCCCGGCACATTCCCGGCGGCGGGGCCAACGTGGCCCATGCGGTCGATCTGGCCGCCAAGGTCGGCGGCGCGATCCGCTGGGACTGGCCGCTCTACGAGCGCCTCGCCGCGGCCATGAAGCAGGCGGCCCAGGACGAGGCGGTCCCGATCGAATGGGGCGGCGACTGGCCGAGCTTCCGCGACGGCCCCCACTTCCAGCTGCCCTGGGCCCGCTACCCGGGCTGACCACGCCTCACCGGCGCCCCTGAGCTTTCACCGCCGTTTTGTCCAAGCCCGCATGCGCGTCGATCGCGCGTCCGAGCCTGCCCAAACGTGCGGCGAAGTCACCGGGCCGACGCTCTGATGCGGCGGCTCATGTCACGTCCTCACTGTTATGGAAACGGATCATGCCCAGTCCCTCCGATCCGCTGCTGCGCGGCAACAATCTGTCCGACGTGGACAGCGCCGCCACGTCCCGCGCCAATCTCGGCCTCGGCGCCGTCGACAACACCTCGGACGCCGGCAAGCCGGTTTCGACGGCGCAGGCCGCCGCTCTGGCGGCCAAGCTCAACACGAACGGCGATGGCTCCCTGCTCGCCGTCACGCCGACCGGCGGGACCGCGACCACGCTCGCAGCCGTCGCCGCGCTCGCCACGAACAGCGTGCAGCGTATCGCCTGGGATCCCGCGAAGGTGGTCTCGGGCGCCCGGCTCCGCATCAAACCGGGAACCTATCTCGTCACGGCGCCGATCACGTTCTCCAACGTGGTGGACTGTGTGATCGAGTGGGAGCCGGGCGCGATCCTGAGGGACAACGGCCGGACGGTGACCGGAGCGAACGGGAACGCCACGCGGCTGCCTTATGGCGTCACCTTCGACGCGTCCTGCTCCAAGATCCGGTGGATCGGACAGGGGCAACTGCGGACCGGAAGCGGATTCGGCGGCTCGTCCGCCGGGTTCTTCTCCGCGACGAACTGGCAGGAGCGTCGGCCGGTCCTGTGGTTCGACGGCTGCAAAAGCGTGACGTTCCAGAGCAGGATCGATGGCGATCCGGGCCCTGGCTACTATGAGCAGTCTGTCTACGACGCCATCCAGGCCGAGCTCGAGGTGGATCGCGCCCCGCTGTCGTTGGACGAGAAGGCGGGGATCAACGCCCGCTCGTTCATGGTCGCCTTCACCGCCTGCCGCGACGTCAGCGTCGACATCCTGTCCTTTGGTCCGAGCAGCAAGCGCGAGCCGATCTTCATCGGCGCCGGGACCGAGAGCTTTCACTATCAGGCGTATGACGACACCAACGTCGTCGGCACGGGCTCTCAGGCGACGTGGGCGTCCATGCTCAAGGCGATCGGCGCGCGGCGCGGCGACATCGGTCCGATTTCGGGCGTGACGGTCAGCACCAGTTCGCTCGTCGACGTCATCGGCTCCGACATCGTGGTTCACGACATCCGGATGGACTGTCCGGGAAAGCTCGTCGATGTGAGCCATGAGCACGGTTCGCGCAATCAGGCGATGCACAACATCGTGGTGCGGGAGTGCTCCAACGGGCATGCGGACGGGGTGGTCTTCACATCCGTGACCGGCAATTCCGACGTGGCTGACATTACAAGAGCGCCCATCACGGGCGTTCGTATCGTCAACTGCAAGGGCGGCGTTCGACTTGGCAACATCAAGGACGCGACTGTTCTCAATCACGAGTATATCGACCGGCCTGCAAACGACATTTCGCTGAGCGGACACCAGCCGCAGCGCATCGATTATGTCAATTGCGTCTGGCGTTACACGGGCGCCGCGGGCTCGAACCGAGACTTCACCACGAGCGATCGGGTCCGGTTCATCGGCTGTCGATGGTTCGTGGGCGCCGGAGACGCCAATCCGTTGAGCTTCCGCTCCAACGCGCTGGCGGGGTCGCCCGCGGGCTCGATGGAGTTCCACAGCTGCGCGCTGGACAGTTCGATCACGCACAAGATCACCTGCGACGCCTCCTTCTTCTCCACGGACGTCGCAGGGGTGACGATCACCAAGGGCGGCTTCACGCCGACGCTGAAGAACTATCTGCCGACGCCGACCCTGCTGTGATGGGCGCCCGCGCGGTCGTCCCGCGCGGGCCTGTCTCTCCCCGACCCGCACGGGTCGGGGAGAGATTTTTTGACGGGCCACAGCGCGGGGCGCGCAAGGCGCGTTCGGCCATCGGCTTCATGGTTTCAGACCCTTTGGAAAGGCGGCGTCCCATGGACCTGCTCAACGACATCTGGCGGGGGTTGCGCCCGCATTTCATCGAATCCGTCGTCGTCTTCGGCGCCGCCATGTTCGCGTTCTTGGCGGCCCGCGCGCTGGAGGCGCTCAACGCTGCCCGAGACAGGGATCTGGCGCTCAGCCTGTACCGGACGATCGAGAACGGGCTGAAGGCGATCATCGCCCGACGCGCGTTGGAGGGGGCGCCGGTGGGGGCGGAGGACGCGGCGGCGATCGTGCGGGAGACGGTGGACTTCGCCAAGGCCAACAACGTCCGCGCGGTGCGCAAGCTGAAGCAGACCGATGCGGCGCTGCGGGAGAAGGCGCTGGCCCGCCTGCCCGAGGCCCGCGCCGCCATTCTCGCGGCGGTGAAGACGGCGGCGGACCGGGGCGCGGGCGGGGCTTCCGCCTGACGGGAGGGGGAGGGCTCTCGTCGCGGTCGTCGTCCTTCGGTTTAATGGACGCGCTGCGCTGCGGCGCCTAAAAGCGTTCGTGAGTTCACGCCCCTGCGGTTTCGGGAGCCCTCCCTCGATGTTCAAGAAAATTCTCATCGCCAACCGCGGCGAGATCGTCTGTCGCGTCATTAAGACCGCCCGACGCATGGGGATCGCGACGGTCGCCGTCTATTCGGACGCCGACAAGGACGCGCTGCATGTGGAGATGGCGGACGAGGCCGTGCACATCGGCCCCGCGCCGGCCGCTCAGTCCTATCTGGTGATCGAGAAGATCATCGCCGCCTGCAAGCAGACCGGCGCCGAGGCGGTGCATCCGGGCTACGGCTTCCTGTCCGAGCGCGCCGCCTTCGCCGAGGCGCTGGCGGCGGAGGGCATCGTCTTCATCGGCCCGAACCCCAGGGCGATCGAGGCCATGGGCGACAAGATCGAATCGAAGAAGGCGGCGGCCGCGGCCAACGTCTCCACCGTTCCCGGCAATCTCGGCGTGATCGAGACGCCCGAGGACGCGGTGAAGGTGGCCGAGGAGATCGGCTTCCCCGTCATGATCAAGGCCTCCGCCGGCGGCGGCGGCAAGGGCATGCGCATCGCCTATTCCGCGAAGGACGTGGCGGAAGGCTTCCGGGCGTCGAAGTCCGAGGCCAAGTCCTCCTTCGGCGACGACCGCGTCTTCATCGAGAAGTTCATCGTCAACCCGCGCCACATCGAAATTCAGGTGCTGGGCGACAAGCACGGCAACGTGGTCTATCTCGGCGAGCGCGAGTGCTCGATCCAGCGCCGCAACCAGAAGGTGGTGGAAGAGGCTCCGTCCCCGCTGCTGGACGAGGCCACCCGCCGCGCCATGGGCGAGCAGTCGGTCGCGCTGGCGAAAGCCGTGGGCTACGATTCCGCTGGCACGGTGGAGTTCGTCGCCGGGCAGGACAAGTCGTTCTACTTCCTCGAGATGAACACCCGCCTGCAGGTGGAGCACCCGGTCACGGAGCTCGTCACCGGCATCGACCTCGTGGAGCAGATGATCCGCGTCGCCGCCGGCGAGAAGCTGTCGATCACCCAGGACGACGTGACGCTCACCGGCTGGGCGGTGGAAAGCCGCATCTACGCCGAAGACCCGTACCGCAACTTCCTGCCGTCCATCGGCCGCCTGCAGACCTATCGTCCGCCGGTGGAGAAGACGGAAGGCGGCGTCACGGTGCGCAACGACACCGGCGTCACCGAGGGCGGCGAGATCTCGCTGCACTACGATCCGATGATCGCGAAGCTCATCACCCACGCGCCGGACCGGCTCGCCGCCATCCGCGCGCAGGGCGAGGCGCTGGACGCCTTCGCCATCGACGGCATCCAGCACAACATCCCGTTCCTCACCGCGCTGATGGAGCATCCGCGCTGGCAGGAGGGCCGGCTCTCCACCGGCTTCATCTCCGAGGAGTTCCCGGACGGCTTCGCGCCGGCGAAGCCTGACGGCGAGGTGGCGCGCACGCTGGTGGCGGTCGCGGCCCAGATCGACTGGCTCACCATGGAGCGTCGCCGCGCCATTTCGCACCAGCTGCGCCGGGGCGCGGCCACCAAGGAGCTGCTGCGCACCATCCTGCTGGACGGCCAGCCGACCCGCGCCGAGACCCGCGCCGACGGCGACGCCGTTTCGGTGCGCGTGCTGGGCTAGGACGGCGCGGAGGCCGCGACGCTGCGCGTCAGCACCGACTGGCGTCCCGGCGAGCCGGTGTGGCGCGGCGAGATCGACGGCCGCCCGGTGTCGGTGCAGGTGCGCAAGCATCCGCCGGCGGGCTGGGACCTCGCCCATCGCGGCGTCTCGGTGCGGGCCCGCATCCACGGCGCCCGCATCGCCGAACTGCTCGCCATGATGCCCGAGCGGGCGGTTGCGGACACCTCGAAGCAGCTGCTCTGCCCGATGCCCGGCCTCGTGGTGTCGATCGCGGTGGAGGAGGGCCAGGAGGTCAAGGCCGGCGAGACGCTGGCCGTGGTCGAGGCCATGAAGATGGAGAACGTGCTGCGCGCCGAGCGCGACGGCGTGGTCTCCAAGATCAACGCCAAGCCCGGCGACAGCCTGGCGGTGGACGCGATCATCCTCGAATTCGAGTGAGCGACGGCCGGCGACGCGTCCCTGGGTCGTGAGGCCGCGGGGACGTCGTCGAAGCGCGCGCCACACGCTCGCCGTCATGCCCGAGCTTGGTCATCGGGCATCCACGACTGCGGACTGCGAGCGGCCCGAAGTCGTGGATACCCGCGCGAAGGCGCGGGCATGACGAGGCGATAGACGGACAATGCCGGTGCTAAAACGACGAAGGGCACGGTCGCGCGGGTCGTGAGGCCTCGGGGACGTCCGGGAAAGCGTTCTATGCACGTCCGTCATGCCCGAGCTTGCCTCGGGCATCCACGACTTCGGACTGCGAGCGGCCTGAAGTCGTGGATACCCGCGCGAAGGCGCGGGCATGACGGTCGGTTGAACGTCCCAGACACATTTTGAAACGACGAAGGGCGCGGCCGTAGCGGTCGCGCCCTTCGTCTGTTTCGACAGGATGAGAAGTTCTGGGCCTTGGCCCGCCGTCAGAGGCGGAAGCGGATCTGGTCGGTCCAGAAGCGCTCGAGGCGGACCAGCGCCACGTTCAGGGTGCGGAAGTCCTCCGCGTTCACGCCGCCCACCTGCTCGATGGTGCGGATGTGCTTGGCGTAAAGCTCCTCCACGATGTTGTGGATCTCGCGGCCCTGCTCGGTCAGGCTGATGCGCACCGAGCGGCGGTCCATGCGGGAGCGCTGGTGGTGCAGGAAGCCCATCTCCACCAGCTTCTTCAGATTGTACGAGACGTTGGAGCCGAGATAGTAGCCGCGGGTGCGCAGCTCGCCGGCGGTCAGCTCGCTGTCGCCGATGTTGTACAGCAGCAGCGCCTGCACGCTGTTGATGTCGGAACGGCCGCGGCGGTCGAACTCGTCCTTGATGACGTCGAGCAGGCGGCGGTGCAGCCGCTCCACCAGCGTCAGCGCCTCGAGATAAAGCGGGCGGACCTCGACCTGGCGAGGATCGGCGGCGGGCTTGTCCGTGCTGCGCGCAACGTTCTTCATGTCTGACGCCTTCCCGTATGCCATTTGATCTTGGAACGTCGTCCTGTCTCGCGTTCCTTGATCTGGAAAGTAGGTCGGGGGTGATGAAAATGCGTTTAAGTGACGTGCTGAAAATTCTATTTAGTTTTCAGGCTCAATGAAAGGTTGCTGGGCTTCGTCAACGAGTGGTTACGCTTGACTGCGTAAATCGATGTTCATTTGTCCTGATGAAAACCGAATTCACCTCCCGTTCATCGTAAAACGACTGTAAGCGGAGGGGCGGGATGGCTCGGGCGGCGCGGGGAGGGCGCTCAGCCGTCCTCGCGCTTGGCCTTGAGCGACAGCGCCAGATAGGCCGCCATGGCGAGCGCCCAGACCGGCGTGACGCCGATGTTCAGCGCCCCGTGGGGCGAGAGGGCGGAGAACATGAGCTGGGCGGAGGCGGCGCAGAGCCAGATCACCACGCCCCAGGCGGCGCCCAGCCACAGGCCGACGGCGGCCACCGGATCGGCGACCGCGAAGAACACCGCGCCGATGCGCTGCAGCAGCGGCCCGTCCGGAAACGGCGTCGGCCCGAGCCCGAGCAGCAGCGCCCAGTGATAGAGCCCCTTCGCCAGCTCCAGCACCGCGAGCACGCGCAGGAACCGCGTCAGCCGCCATGTCCAGGGCCGCGTGAAGCGGTCGCCCCGCAGGCGGTTGTCGCGCAGGGCGATCGGGGCGAGGTCGTCCGGATCGCTCACGCCGGGCGGGTCCGGAGGCGGGCGGGGGCGGTCGTCCGTGGGGGCATGGGCGGTTCCTGTCGGGCGGGCCGTCCGCTTGTCGCCCGTTCGCGCGCGAAGCGCAAACCGGCGGGCCCCTTCGATCGTCCCATGACGAATTCATGGCCCTCGCATGCCCTGCGGCTCTCTCCGGCGCCGGGCGGAGGTGCTATAGGGGCGGCAGGACAGCTGCCGCCCGCGCCGCAAGACGGGCGAAACGGGAAGAAGGCGCCGGACATGCACGAGACGATCGGAAAACTGCGCGAGCGCGGGCTGGACGTGCGGCTGGAGGACGGCGCGCTCGCGCTCACCCGCCGCCCGCGCCGGCGCCGCGCCGCCGACTGGTCCCGCCGGCTGACGCGCGAGACCGCGGTCACGGTCGACGACCTGATCTGGCCGATCTTCCTGATCGAGGGCGAGAACCGGCGCGAGCCGGTGGCGGCCATGCCGGGGGTGGAGCGCCTGTCGGTGGACGAGGCGGTCCGGGCGGCGGAGGAGGCGGCCGGTCTCGGCATCCCGGCGCTGGCGCTGTTTCCCTACACCGAGCCGGACCTCCGGGATCCGCTCGGCTCCGAGGCGCTGAACCCTGAGAACCTCACCTGCCGGGCGCTGCGGGCCATCAAGCGCGCGGTCCCGACCATCGGCCTCGTGACCGATGTCGCGCTCGATCCCTACACCAGCCACGGCCATGACGGGCTGCTCGACGGCGAGCGGGTGCTGAACGACGCCACCGTCGCCGTGCTCGCGCGCCAGGCGCTGACCCAGGCGGAGGCGGGCGCCGACGTGATCGCGCCCTCCGACATGATGGACGGCCGCGTGGGCGCCATCCGGCAGGCGCTGGACGCCGAGGGGCGCTCGGACGTTCAGATCATGTCCTATGCGGCGAAATACGCCTCTGCGTTCTACGGCCCGTTCCGCGACGCCATCGGCACGCGCAAGACGCTGGTGGGCGACAAGCGCACCTACCAGATGGACCCGGCCAACGGCGACGAGGCGCTGCGCGAGGCGGAGCTCGACGTGATCGAGGGCGCCGACATGCTGATGGTGAAGCCGGGCCTGCCCTATCTCGACGTGGTGTGGCGGCTGAAGGAGCGGTTCCGGCTGCCGACCTTCGCCTACCAGGTGTCCGGCGAGTACGCGATGATCCAGGCCGCCGCCCGCAACGGCTGGATCGACGGCGAGGCGGCCATGCTCGAAAGCCTGCTGGCCTTCAAGCGCGCCGGCGCCGACGGCGTGCTCACCTACTTCGCGCCCACGGTGGCGCGCCGCCTCAAGGGGCTCTAAATCCGTCGGCCGCCTAGGCGTAAGCGCGGTGCGGGAAGCCCTCCCACGCCGTCATGCCCGCGCCTTCGCCCTCTTCGTCATGCCCGCGCCTTCGCGCGGGTATCTTCCGTGTTTGCGGTCAAGCTTTTGG